>NZ_JBQWRH010000025.1:0-64005 GCF_052545115.1 Nocardia glycosmidis
CGGAACCCCTGATTAGCCTGGATAGGTGGAGACGATGAGCCCGGACAGTGGTCGGGGCGGCGGATGGGATTTCGGGCGTCCGGCCGGCGCCGTATCGGCGGGCGGTGCTGTGTCGGCGGGCGGTGCCGCGATGATCGGGTTCCGTGATCGCGACGCCGCCGGGCTCGACATCCACGTGGTCGGGGTACCGGCGGTCACCGTGTTGATCGAGTTCGGCGGGAACGAACTGATCGTCGACAGCGCTGTCCGGCAGCAGGGGTACCCGGGTTTCGTCTCGGGAATCTCCACCGGGAGGATGCGTATCCGGAGCGAGCGGGCCGAGTGCATCGAGGTGCGCCTGTCGCCGATACGTGCCTATTCGTCGCTCGATCTCGCGCCGACCGAACTGGGCGGCGGAGTCGTCAGCGTGGAAGATCTGTGGGGACAATCGGCGCTGCGGTTGCGTGAGCGGCTTGCGGCCGCCGGGACATGGGACGAACGCTTTGCGCTGACGCAATCGTTTCTGGCGCACTGTGATACGAGGCCCCGGACACCGGACCCGGAAGTGGTTGCCAGCTGGGAACGCATTGTCGCGAGCCGGGGGCACGTCACGGTCGCCGAACTCGCCGCGTCCTGCGGGTGGAGCCGAAAACGGCTGTGGGCGAGGTTCGAATCCCAGGTCGGTCTCACCCCCAAAAGGGCCGCGATGCTGGTCCGGTTCCGGCGCGCGGTCGAGGGGCTGGTGGCGGGCCGACCCGCCGCCGACGTGGCAGCCGACTGTGGCTATACCGATCAGTCCCATCTCGGCCGGGACATGTCCAGCTTCGCCGACATCACGCCGGGCGCGGTGACGCGGGAGCCACACTCCTCGTTCTCGACGCACCGCAATCAGACCTGGGGAACATTTTTCCTATAGTCGGCGCGGCCGGTCAGCCGATAGTGAGAGCCATTCATTCCACGAGAAAGGCCTCACATGGCAGACGACGACCTCATCGACTTCCAGCGCGATACGTTCACCTACGATGGCAAGACCCGCACCCTCTTTCGTCGAGGATTCGGGCCCGCTGTCATTGTCATGGCCGAATTTCCGGGTATCTCGCCGCAAGTGTTCGACTTCGCGCGGCGGGTCGCGGACCTGGGGTGCACGGCGGTGGTGCCGCACCTGTACGGCAATCCCGGACGCGACCCGAACCCCGCCGCGCACGGGCTCGCCGCTGCCCTGACGAATGTGGCCGGTCAGTTCGGCCCGATCTGTGTGAGCCGAGAATTTCTGGTACTGGCGACCGGTCGCACCTCACCGGTCGTGCACTGGTTACGGGCACTGGCCGAGCACGAGCATCACCGTTGCGGCGGACCGGGAGTCGGCGCCGTCGGAATGTGCTTCACGGCCGGATTCGCCCTGGCCATGGCGGTCGACGACCGGTTGGTCGCACCCGTGTTGTCCCAGCCGGGGCTACCACTGGGGCTCACCTCCCGGCGGAAGTACAACATCGACCTCTCGCCGGCCGACCTGGCTCGGGTCAGACAACGCTGCGTGGATGGGCTTGCGGTAATGGGGCTGCGCTTCCGTGGCGATCGGCGTTCTCCCGCAGAGCGATTCGAGTTCCTGCGGGAGCAGCTCGGCGAGGCGTTCATCGCGATCGAACTCGATGACGCCGACGCGAATCCCGACGCAGCACTGAGCCCGCACTCGGTGCTGACCGAGCACCTCATCGATGAACCCGGCCAGCCCACGCAGGCCGCGCTGCACCAGGTATTGGACTTCCTCGGCGGCCGGCTCCTCGCTGATCACCGACCGATCGGCAAGCGGCCATAGCGGCCGAGCGGGATCGCACGAAGCCTTCTGGGCCGACCGACACACAAGAATCCAAGGAGCATCATGATCGCTCGAGACATCGACAGAATCGACCACTCCGTCCTCTACACCACGGACATGGACGCCACCGCGGCAACGTACGAAAGGCTCGGCTTCACCCTCAGCCCGTTGTCCATGCACATGGGCTCGGATCGTCCCGGCGGCGAACGCGCACCGATGGGCGCCGGCAACCGGTGCGCCCTGTTCGGCCGGACCTATCTGGAACTGCTCGGCCTATTCGGGGACGGGTCGGTCGACCCGTGGAACATCCGCCCGCTGATCGCCGAGTACGAAGGGCTGCACGGCTATTCGTTCGGCAGTCCCGACGCCGAACTCACCGAGAAACGGCTGCGCGCGGCGGGGCTGTCGGCGTCCGGTGTGCTGCCACTGCAGCGTGATGTGGACACACCCACCGGCGTGGCGACGGCCCGCTTTCAGGCGGTTCATCTCGACCGCGCACTCACCCCCGAGGGTTTGATCCATGCCGCGCAGCACCTCACGCCCGAGCTGATCCACCAGCCTCGTTACCTCGAGCATGCCAACGGCGCTACCGATCTGCACAGTGTGCTCCTGGTCGTGGACGATTCCCAGATCGGAGCGGTCGTCACGCGCTACGCACTCGTTCTCGATGTCGCGCCGGTAGCTGAGGGGCCGCTGCACGTCTTTGCGCTCCCAGCGGGCCGGGTGGAGATCGTCGCGGTCTCCGACTTCGGCGCGGTGCGGCCCGACGAGCCGGTGCCCGCACTGCCCTACATGGCTGGGCAGACGGTCACGGTGAAAGACGTCGCGTCGGCTCGAAAGCTGTTGCAAGGCAACGGCTTCACCACGCGCGATCTGCCCGGTGGGTTCTTCGTCGGGGCAGCGCAGGCATGCGGCGCGGCACTCGCCTTCCAGGCGGCGTGACGGCTGCACTGCCCGACTACACCACGGCTGCGGGCAGACACGATAACCAGGCACGCGCATGCCCATTGAACAAAACTTCGGCAAGTAAGGACGCAGACTGATGCGGATTCTCATCTCCGGCGCCGGCATCGCCGGTCCGGTCCTGGCGTACTGGCTCACCAGGCACGGATACTCCGTCACCGTCGTCGAGCGCGCACCGGCTCTGCGCAAGACCGGCGGCCATGCGGTCGACCTGTTCCGGCCCGCGATGAACATCTCGGAGCAGATGGGCGTGCTCCCGCGCGTCGAGGCGCGGGCTACCGGCACGAGCCGGATGACCCTCTACCCGGAGGGCGCACGGCGTTGCGTCCGGGTAGACGTCGCCAAGATCTTCAGCGCCACCTCCGACCGGCACGTCGAGATCATGCGCGACGACCTGAGCGAGATCTACTACGACGCCACGCACGAGGACGTCGAGTATGTCTTCGGTGATTCGATCACCGCGATCTCGCCCGACGCCGAGGTGCGGTTCGAGAACGCCGCACCACGCCGCTTCGACCTGGTCGTCGGCGCGGACGGGCTGCACTCCACCGTGCGCCGCCTCGTCTTCGGCGACGAGTCCCGCTTCAGCGCCGGCATCGGGGCGTACCTCGGGGTGCTGACCCTGCCCAACGCCTTCGGCCTCGACGGCGAACTCCGCCTCCACGTCGGCGTCGGCCGCACCGCGGGCATGTACGGCGCGCGGCACCTCGACGGCGCGCGGGCGCTGTTCCTGTTCCGGAGCGATCGCGAGTTCGACTACCAGCACCGCGACGTGGTCCGGCAGAAAGACCTGCTGCGCAGTGCGTTCCGCGGCATGCACACCGACGTGGATCGCTGGCTGGACCAGCTCGATTGCACTCCGGCGTTCTACTTCGACTCGATCACCCAGCTCCGCATGGACACCTGGTCGCGGGGACGGGTGACGCTCGTCGGCGACGCGGGCTACTGCCCCGGCCCGGCCGTTGGCGGCAGCACCACCCTGGCCGTCGTCGGCGCGTACGTCCTCGCCGGGGAGCTGGCGCGGGCGGGCGGCGACCACGAGCGCGCCTTCCCCGCCTACGAGCGCGCGATGGCCGAGCATGTGCGCGGCAGCCACGCGGTCGCGCTGAGCGTGGCGAAGACCCTGATCCCCACCTCCCGCCTCGGCGTATCGGGCCTGGTCCAGGGCACTCGCCTGATCTCCGCCCTGCCCGCGGGGCCCAGGCGCGCGCTCCTGCGCCGCGCCACCAAGAGCGCACGCCTCTACAACTGCATGACCGTCGAGGACTACCCGCCGGCACCCGCCGCGTCAGGCGGCCGGGCCGGTTTCGTGGGCGACCGAAGCGGTAACTAGCCGCGGTGGCCGCCCGCCCGGGACCGGCCGTGGATACTACGCGGTGTCGAACCGGAGAACCGGCTTGACCGCCTCTCCGGCGTGGACGGCACGGGCCGCATTCTCGATGTCACTGAACGCGAACTCGGTGATGAGCCGCTCCAGCGGCAGCCGGCCGGCCTGGTATTGCGTGACGAGAAACGGGATGAAGGTCTCCGGCAGCGAATCGCCCTCGGTGACGCCTATCACCTGCTTGCCGGACAGGAGCCCGTTGACGTCGAGGGACACCTCCGAACCGAACGGGGGCACCCCGACCACCGCGCACGAGCCCTGCGCGGCCAGGGCGTCGACTGCACCGCGCAGCACCGCGGTGTTGCCGGTGGTCTCGACGGCGTGGTCGACGCCGCGGCCGTGGGTGATCTCGGCGATGGCTGCGGCAACGTCCTGCTCCGCCGCGTTGACGGTATGCGTTGCCCCGAGATCGCCGGCCAGTTGGAGACGCTCGGGTACTCGATCGACGGCGATGATCGTGCCCGCGTGGGTCCACGTCGCCGCGATCACCGAGGACAGGCCGACCGCGCCGGACCCGAACACCGCCAACGAGCAGCCATACTTGGGCCGCAGTACGTTGAGGACCGCACCGACTCCGGTCTGCACACCGCAGCCCAGCGGCGCCACAACATGCAGCGGCACGGCGGGGTCCACTGCGACCAGGCTGCGCTCGTCACACAACGCCCGCGTCGCGAAGGACGACTGCCCGAAGAAGCGGCCACCCAACTCCTGCGTGCCGCGCCGGAGCGTCTTGCTGCCGTCAGCGCGTTGTCCCAGGAGATTGGCCGACGGCCAGGTGGCGCAGTAGGCCGGATGTCCGCTACCGCATGCCTGGCAGCGACCACAGGAAGTGAAGGTGAGTATGACGTGGTCGCCCGGTTTTACGCGGGTGACCGCCGCGCCAACCGTCTCGACCACGCCGGCACCCTCATGGCCCAGCACGCCGGGCAACGGGAAAGGGAGGTAACCGGCCTGGACGCTCAGGTCGGTGTGGCACAGACCGGCGGCGACCAAACGCACGACCACCTCGTTGGGGCCGGGACGGTCGAGTTCGATCTCCTGCAATGTGAAGGGGGCACCCACGGTGTCGACCACCGCTGCTTGTGCTCTGGTCATGCTGATTTCCTCTGCGTGCCGGATCAGAACGGGTATGTCGGCGCCGTGGCGCGGATCGTCATCCATTGCGTCTCGGTGAAGGCTTCGATGTTTGCGCGGCGCCCGCCGACCCGCGAGGAGCCGGAAGCGCGAACACCACCGAACGGGGCGGTGGGGTCGTCGTTGATGGTCTGGTCGTTGATGTGCACCAGGCCGGCGGGAACGCGATCGACGATCGCCATCGCGGCGGCGAGGTCGTTGGTGAGTACGCCGAGGCTGAGCCCGTACTCGGTGTCGCGCGCCATCGCCACCGCCTCATCGATCGTCGTGAACTTGCGGACACACGCCACCGGGCCGAAGACCTCCTCGGCGTACGCCGGAATCTCCGGAGTGCAGTCGGCCAGCACGGTGGGCCGGTAGAACAACCCGTCGTGGGTGCCGCCGGCGACCAGCCGTGCCCCGGCGGCGACGCTGCGGTCGACGAGGTCCTCGACGCGGCCGAGCTGCTTCTGGTCGATCATGGGTCCGACAGCGACGTCCGTGCGGAAACCGTCGCCCACCGTCAGCGCGTCCGCTTTTTTCGCGAGCCGGCCTACGTAGTCGTCGTATACCGATTCGTGCACCAGATGCCTGCCGATCGCCATGCAGACCTGGCCGGAATGGACGAAGGTCCCGAACGCGCCACATGACGCGGCGGCCTCGAGATCCACGTCGCCCAATACGATCAGCGAGTTGTTGCCGCCGAGCTCCAGATGTGCCCGCGTGAGCGTCGTTGCCGCTTGCGCGCCGATGATCCGGCCGGCCGCGGTCGAGCCGGTGAAGGACACCACGCGCACTTCGGGATGGTCGATCATGGCGCGGCCGACGTCGGCGCCACCGGGCAGCATGTGCAGCACGCCTTCGGGAAGCCCCGCTTCCTCGAAGATCCGGGCGATGAGCACGCCGCCGCACACGGCGGTGCGGGGGTCGGGCTTCAGCAGTACCGCGTTGCCGAGCGCGAGCGCGGGCGCGATCGAGCGCATCGACAAGATGAGCGGGAAATTGAACGGAGAGATCACCGCGACCACGCCGACGGGGATCTTTCGCTCGATACTCAGCCGGGGCATCGGGGACCGCAACAGCTCACCGTAGGGGGAGCCGGCCAGAGCGGCGGCCTCCGCGCACTCGCCGATCGAGCCCTGCACCTCGATGTCGCCTTTGAACCGGGTCGAACCGGCTTCCCGGATCAGCCAATCGACGATCTCGGTTCGGTGCTCCTGGAACAGCGCCGCCGCCCGCTGCAGTACCGCGGAACGTTCGAGGTAGGGCCGGGCCGCCCATTCCCGCTGTGCGGTGGCGGCCCGCTCCCCCGCCCGCACGACATCCTGCGGCGAGGCCGTGCCCACGCTGCCCAGTGGTCGACCTGTGGCAGGTTCCACCACCTCGTACCGGACGCCGCTGCCACTGTGCCACTGACCCGCGAAGATATTGCCGGACCACTCGACGCTTTCGAGCAGAGTCATCGCAGGCTCCTTCCTTTTGTTTCTGATAATTTGAACAGCCGATCGTGCGCACCATCGGTGCGGCTCGCGGCGTAATGGACCGGCAGCGCATTTCTTGTATTTCATGTGGGCTGCGCGATGTGCGAATCCGGACGATCGAGCGTCCGATATTTTTCTGTCGAAAAGCGGCAAGCAATGACAGGTAATTCCAGCAGCGGTCGGCGCCGTCAGGGGCCGAGCAGATCGTCCCGATGCGCCGAGAGCCATTCGCGAACGCTCGTGGGCCGGCGTCCGATCGTCCGTTCGACGAAGTCGTTTCGCGCCCAGACGACTTCGTTGTCCTGCTCGTACTGGAAGAATTCCCACAGATAATCGAGCCGCCGGTCCCCCATTTCGGCATATTCGGCGAAGAACCCGGCCCGGCTTCCGTCATAGGCGATCGGCTCACCCCAGACATCGGACATCAATTCCGCGACCTCGCCGAACCGGAGGATATCCTGTCCGTTGTTCATCGTGTGGAATTGTCCGATGTGCCGCTGATTATCCGACAGGAACAGGCGTCCGGCCACTTCGGCTATATCGGAGGGGTCGATATAGGGGATCAGTCGATCGGGCCATACGAGCGTCCGGCGCTCGCGCAGCGCTCGCACCATCCAACGGAAATTGTCGATGAATGTGGCGCCGCTGTTGAGGAAGGTGGCGGGCAGACCGCTGTCGCCGAGCACCGCCTTGGCGATCGGGTGCTGGATCGGCAGGCCCAATCCGTGATCGCGCAGGGATTGCGGGATGCGACCGGGGTCGGCTTCCGGCTGCATTCCGAGCAACCGGATGACGTGCGGATTCACCCGTGCCGATCGGCAGGCCTCGACGAGACCCGTCATCGCCGGCGCTTCGTCCGTACCGCTCGGCGTCAGGACGAAAATTCCCTCGATATCGCGCACCGCCGCCTCGAGAGACGCGCGATCGGTGTAGTCCGCCTGCACAACCTCGGCGTGCGGGAACTGCGCCTGAAGCGTGGCGGCGCGTGCGCTATCGCGCGAGGCCAGGCGCAGGTGGACCGTCGGCGCCTCACGCGCCAGGAAGCGGGCGAGTGGCCCGCCGATATGGCCGCCCGCGCCGAAGATCAGGACGCTGCTGGGTACCGGCTTACAGTTGTACGGCAACCTATTTTCCTCTACTCGAATGTCGAACACGATCAGTGGCGACCGGCCCACGGTGGCGCCGGCGAGCCCGGCTCACAAGCCCAGCAGCCGCACGGCGTTGTCCTTGAGCAACCCAGGCTTGACCTCGTCCCTGATGCCAGTCTGCTCCAGGTCCGCGAGCCAGCGCTCGGGGGTGATCATCGGGAAGTCGCTGCCGAAGAGAACCTTGTCGCGCAGCAGTGTGTTGGCGTACTGAACGAGGATGGGCGGGAAGTACTTCGGCGACCAACCGGACAGCTCGAGGTACACCTGAGGTTTGTGGACGGCGACGGCCAGCGCCTCCTCCTGCCACGGGAAGGAAGGATGCGCGAGCACGATCGGCATGTCGGGAAAGTCGACGGCGACGTCGTCGAGGTGCAGCGGGTTGGAGTACTTCAGCCGGAAGCCGCCGCCGCCTCGGGTACCGGCTCCCGCTCCACTCTGGCCGGTGTGGAACAGCGCGGGAATGCGATGTGCGTTGAGTACCTCGTAGAGGTCGTACGCCTTGCGGTCGTTGGGGTAGAAAGCCTGCGCGTTCGGATGGAACTTGAACCCGCGGACGCCACCTTCGACGATGAGCCGCTCCGCGGTGCGAGCGCCCTGCTCGCCGCGGTCGGGATGCACGCTCGCGAACGGAATCACGATGTCGCTGTGCGCGGCCGCTTCCTCGATGATCTCGTCGTTGCTCAGCGCCGGATCGGGCTGCGACGGGCCCCGGTCGACGGTGAAGGTGACCGCCGCGATGCTCAGCTCGCGGTAGTAGGCCGCCAGATCCGGCAACGTTCCGGAAGGCGCATGCTCGGTCTTGAAGAACTTCGCCATCGCGGCGCGGACCTCGTCGTGCGCCGGCGCGGGGGTTCGCGCGGAGACGTCGACGTGGGTGTGCATGTCGAGCGCGGTGATCGCGTCGAGATCGATCGCGGGTCGGTAGCTGGTCATGACAACACTCCGTTCGCAGCCGCACCGAGGTCGGCGAAAGCCGCGCCGGTGCGAGCGAGTTGTACCAGTAGCGGCGCCGGTTCCCACCACACGCCGTGCTGTCGGTGCAAGCGCTCGACGGCGGCCAGCACGTCAGCCGAACCGACCGAGTCGGCCCAGTACAGCGGGCCACCCTTGCGGGCGGGGAAGCCGTAGCCGGTGACGTAGACGAGGTCGATGTCGCTGGGCTGGGCGGCGACGCCCTGCTCCAACAGCCACGCCGCACGGTTCACCAGGGCGTACAGGCAACGCTCGAGGATCTCGTCGGCACCGATCCGGCGGCGCTCGATGCCGATGCGCGCGGAGTACTCCGCGAGCTGCCGATTCAGGTCCGGGTCCGGATGCGGAGTTCGGTCTCCGTCAACGTAGCGGTACCAACCGGCGCCGCTCTTCTGGCCGAGCCGGCCCAGATCGACGAGCCACAGGTCGAGGTCGCAGTAGCGACGGCCCGTCGGCCGGGTCGCGATCGCCCGGCGACGAGAATCGACGGCCAGGTCGTGCCCGGCCATATCGGTCATGGTGAACGGGCCCATGGCGAACCCGAACTGCGTGAGGACGCGGTCGACATCTGCGGGGAACGCGCCCTCCTCGAGGAGGAACAGCGCCTCCCGGTGGTAGTCGAAGAGCATCGCGTTGCCGATGAACCCGCGCGCGTTGCCCGCGCGTACCGGCGCCTTGCCCAGCAACCGGCCCAGCGCCATCAGGCGAGCCACGGTCAACGGTGCCGTCTGAGCGCCCGGCACGACCTCGAGCAGGCGCATCACCTGCGCGGGGCTGAAGAAGTGCGCCCCGATGACATCCTCCGGGCGACTGGTCACACTCGCGATGGCATCGATATCCAGCGCGGAGGTATTGGTCGCGAGCAGGGTGCCGGGACGCGCATGCCGGTCGATCGCGCCGAAGACATCCTGCTTCACCGCCAGCTCCTCGAAGACCGCCTCCACCACGACGTCGGCCTGGCCGATGGCTGCCATGTCGGTTGCCCTCCCGATGAGCGCGAGCCGCTGGTCGGCATCGGCTGCATCGAGCCGGCCGCGGCGCACGCTCGATGCGTAGTTCGCGGCGACCCGGGACAGACCGCGGTCGAGATCGTGCGTGCTGCGATCGATCAGCGTCACCGGGATCCCGGCATTCGCCAGCGCCATCGCGATCCCGCCGCCCATCGTCCCAGCACCGACTACCGCGGCGTGACCGGGACGCCAGCCGGCGTCTACCCGAGGCAGGCCCGGTAGGTTGCCGGCCGCGCGCTCCGCATGCCGCACATGCTCCAGCGCGGCGGCCTCGCCGTCGGCGCCGACCGCGCCGCTCGTCGCCGCGGGAGTGTGCTCCGTCATGTTCGGCTCACCGCCTCTGTGGTCCGGTCGGCGTCGCTACCGATGATGAGCACGTCGAGCGCCGTCGCTCCGTCGGCACGGGCCAGAAGTGGGTTGATGTCGATCTCGGCGATGTCGGGATGCTCGGTCACCAGTCGGCCAACGGTGGCGACCACTCTGGCCACCGCGGCCAGGTCGACGGCGGCGGACCCGCGGAACCCGCCCAAGAGCTTCGCCGACCGCAGCTTCTCGAGCTCGTCGACGATCTCGGATTCGGCCAGGTCCGGCGGGATCAGCCGGACGTCGCCGAGCGCCTCGACCCAGATGCCGCCGAGTCCGATCATCACGACCGGGCCCCAGGCCGAGTGCCGCTTCGCGCCGACCATCAACTCGATGCCCCGGGGTGCCATTGCCTCGACGAGGACCCCGTCGAGATCGACGCCGGTGGCTGCCGCGACACGGTCGTTCAGCTCGGTCCAGGCGGTGCGCAGGCCGGCCTCGTCGGCGATGCCGAGTACCAGCCCGCCCACCTCGGTCTTGTGCTGCAGAGCCGCGGCCTGCACTTTGGCCGCCACCGGATACCCGATCTTCGCGGCGATAGCGACGGCCTCGTCGACGGAGGTGGCCAGCGCGCCCTCCGGAACCGGCACGCCGACCGCGGCCAGGATCCGCTTGCCGCGCCATTCCGGCTGCGCGCCCGGACCGAGATCGAGGGGACCGATCAGGTCATCCCGTGCGGTGGCGACGGCCCGGGCGCGGGCCAGGGAGCGCCCGTAGCGGGTCACCGCGGCCATCGCCCGCAGGCTGCGCTCCGGCGAGCTGGAGATGACCACCCCGTGCTCGGCGGCATAGGCGCCCAGTTCAGCGGGGATCGGCAGCACGTCGCCGAGCAGGGCGACCGCGACGGGTTTGGGCTGCCCAGCCGCGGCCCTGGTCACCTGCCTGAGCATCTCCTGGTTGGCGGTGGGATGCGAATACGGGACGGCGAGCGTGACCGAACCGATCCGATCGTCGCCGAGCAGTGCGGCGAGCCCGTCGTGGAACAGCTCCGGATCGGTGACGACCGCCGTGCCGAGGTCGAGCGGGTTGCTCGGCTTCATGTACGCCGGCAGCCGGGCCCCGAGGGTTTCCTCGGTGCCCGGGGAGAGAGCCGGAACCTCGATGTCGAGATCGCCCAGCGCATCGAGAGCGATCGCGCAGAAGGCTCCCGAGGTGGTCGCGACCGCGGCGCCTCCCGTCGGGGGCTGGGGGTACCGCGCGAGAATCTCGGCCACATCGACGAGTTCCTCGATGGACTCCACCACGCACGCGCCCGCGTGCGTCGCCAGGGTTTTCATCACCCCGTAGTCCGCGGCGAGCGCCCCGGTGTGCGACGCCGCGGCCTGCTGGGCCCTGGCACTGCGGCCGGTATGCATCAATACCAGCAATTTTCCCCGCGCACGCACCTTCCGGACCGCCTCCAGAAAGCCATCCGGATCACGGATGTCCTCGGCATAGACGACGGCGCCGCCGGTCGCGGGGTCGTCGGCGAGATACGCCAGGTAGTCGCTCAGCGTGAGTCCGGCTTCGTTGCCGGTCGAGAGGCGATATGAGATCGGCACTCCCCGGGCCTGCAAGCCTTGGAAGATCATGCTCATGAGCCCGCCGCTCTGGGCCAGCACGGCCACAGCGGGCCCCGCGGTCGGGTCGAGCCGGCGTACCGGAGTATCAGGCAGGAAGACCGTGTTCAGCGGCTCGACGTAGTTGGTGTAGCCGATGCAGTTCGGCCCGACGAGATGCAACCCGCCCGCCCGGGCCAGCCGGGTGATCTCCGCCTGCTCGGCGCGACCCGCGTCGCCGAACTCGGCGAACCCGGATGCGTAGATGACGCCCACGCGGACGCCCCTGCGGATACAGGCCGCGACCGCGTCCCGGATTCCGGTCGCGGGCAGGATCAGCAGCGCGAGATCGACGCCCATGGGCAGCTCGTCGACAGCAGCCAGCAGCGGAAGTCCGCCGATCTCCCCGCCGGATCGGCCGACCAGGTGGATCTCGCCGCGATAGTCGTTGCGCTGGAGATTGTCCAGCAGGGTGCGCCCGCTCGATCCCGGCTTCGCGGAGACGCCGACGATCGCGATCGACCGTGGGTTGAGTATTGTCTCCACCGCCGAGGCGGGGGTCGATTCATCTCGGTTGCTCGTCATCGGGCACCTTTACCGGGTTGTTTTCACTTGTGCGACGGTGGCAGGGCGCTCCAGCGGCTCGGCTCGCTTCTCGACGAAATCCCGCAGGCGCTGCTCGGACTCCGCCGAGAGCGCATTGTGAGCCACCAGGGTCTCGACGAAGAGGCCGTCGTCGTAGGACATGTCGTTCACCCGGGCGAGTCCCTGCGTGATCGCCCAATTGGACTCGGGGGTGTTGCCGGCGACGGTCTTCGCGATTTGACGCGCGGTCTCGAGCGCTTTGCCCGTGTCGACCCGATACTGGACCAGGTTCTGGGCGAGCGCCTGCTCGGCGTCGAGGACCCGGCCGGTGAGCATCATGTCGGTCATTCGCGCGTTGCCCAGCAGGCGCTGAACGCGGACCGAGCCACCAGCGCCGACGTATATCCCGCGCCGCGCCTCGGGCAGCGCGAAGAAGGCGGTGTCGTCGGCCACCCGGATGTGCGCCGAGGCGGCCAGCTCGAGCCCTGCGCCGACCACCGCACCGGTCAGGGCAGCGATCACGGGGATACGTCCGCGGGCGATCTTGTCGAAAGCGATATGCGGAGCATGCGGGCCTACCCGCGTCCGTTGCATGTCCCCGGCCAGCAGGCGGCGAGCGGTCTCGGCGAGGTCCAGACCAGCTGAGAAGTCGCCGCCGACGCCGAAGATCACGGCCACCTTCGCGTGCCGGGCGGCCTCGTCGATGAGCCGACCGAGTTCCACGAACATCTGCTCGTGCAGCGCGTTGCGCTTTTCTGACCGGTTGATCCCGATCAACCCGACGTCGCCGTCGAGTTCATACGTCAACTGGTTCTCCGCCATCGGGGAATCATCTCCTTTACACCGGGGCGACGCCCGCACAGCTTGCGGTCCGCGTGCAGTCCGGATTCGAGCCTCAAGTAAACCGCGCAGCAGAAAGAGCATCCATGCCGTAATGTCGCTGAAAACGATTAAATCGTCCAATGCTGGCCGAGCTGGCGATGGATAGTACGGAGAACCGATGCCACCGCAGAAACCCCTGGCCGACCCGGCCGCCGCGGACGTCGACGTGCTCGCGTCCCTACTGGATGTGCATCGCCTGACCACCGTCGTGGCGGGCCGGATCGACCTCACCACGCCGTGGCGGGTGAACTGTGCGCCGACCACGTTGCTGGTGGTTCTGGTCCAGGTCGCCGGTGAGAGTCACCTGGTCCCGGCACCGGGCGCCGCGCCGATCGTGACCAAGCCAGGGGATGTCGTGATCCGCCCGCACGGCGCGGCCGGATACCTGCACGACGGCTCCGACCCGCCGGATACCACCTGGACGTTCACCCTCCCGCCCGCCGGTACGGCGACGCCGCAGCCGCTGCGCTTGACTCGTGGCGACGACCCCGGCAGCTCCTTCGTGTGCTGCCTGATGCAGATGGGTGACGCGCCGCGCGGGCCACTGTGGGACAGCCTTCCCGCGGTGATCCATGTCCCCGGGAACGGCCTGGCCGGGTCCAGGCCGCTGCGGCACATCGCCGACACGATGATCGAGGAGAGTGCGTCACCCGGTCCGGCGAGTACCCGGCTGATGAGCCGCCTCGCGGAGATCCTGCTGATCCTCGCCCTGCGGCTGGAGACCCACGACAGCAGCGGCCCACCCGGTTTTCGAGCCCTCGCCGACCCGTTGATCGCGCCCGCCATCACGCTGATCCATGCCGACCCCGGGCATTCCTGGTCGGTCGCCGCGCTCGCGTCGGCCTGCGGCCTGTCGCGATCGGCCTTCGCTGCCCGGTTCGCCGAGGCGGTCGGCGAAACCCCGCACTCCTATCTCATCCGCTGGCGAATGGCGACCGCCGCGAAACTCCTTGCCACGACCGACCTCGCGGTCGCCCGCGTCGCGACTGCCGTCGGGTACATCAGCGAGGCGGCCTTCCGGCGCGCCTTCGCCGACCACCTCGGCAGCACCCCACGCGAGTACCACAAACGCCACCGCTGAGCGGTCCAGCCGGCCTGCGTGCTACTGCCCGGTGCCGAACTCCACGCCGTATCCGATGTCACCGGCGAGCATGGTGAGCGCGGCCGCACGGGTCTCGCGCCGGTGGCGAGCGAGGATCCGCAGGCACAGGGCCCGGTCTCGGGCAGCGAGCGCGTCGATGAGCTGATCGTGCTCTTCGGTGGCGATCGCGGTGTCCGTGGTGGCTACGTGCAGCAGACGGTACGGCTCGGACATGGTCCAGAATTTCTCGGCCTCGGCCAGATACACCGCCATCGGGGACAGCTGGAAGATCTCCCGGTGCAGGACCCGGTTGAGCCGGTTGACCGCCGAGACATCCCGTGCCACCGCGGCGGTGGCGATCTCCCGGTTGATGCCGCGCAATCGGGTCACCTCATCGCCGGTGGGCCAGCGCACCGTCCGGATCAGCTCCGTCTCCAGGAACTCGAGCAGGTTGTGGATCTGCCCGAGCTCTTCGGCGTTGAGCCTCGTGACGAAATAGCCCTGGTGCGGCCGATGCGTCAACAGACCTTCGGTCGTGAGTACCCGCAGCGCCTCCCGCAGCGGCACCCGACTGATCCCCAGCACGCGAGCCATTTCCTCTTGTCGGATCTGCTGGCCCGGCAGGAGGGCACGATTGATGATCATGTCCCGTAACCGGTTGATCACATCCGCGACGCTTCGGTTCTGGACAGTGGACGCGGACGCGATCGCAACCACCTTCCTCGGCGTGACCCGCCCCTGTTCGCTGAGCACCACCGCTCGCACTATAGCAGCGGCAGGCTCGCCAGCCGCCGGACGAAAGCTCATGGCAGACCGTAGAGCGCCACGGTTGTTTCTCCCGCACGCAGCCGCTGGATGTACTCGGTCTCAGTTCGTTCACGCTCGACGGATCTGTTCCTGACGTCGTCGGCGCGCGCCGCGGGAATGCACACGACTCCGTCGGCATCGGCGACGACGAGGTCACCGAGACCGATGACGACCTCGCCCAACTGGACGGGTTCGCCCAGTTCGCCGTCACCGTGCGGGTCCTTCCCGGTGCCACGGACGCAGAGCCGCTCGGCGAAGACGGGCCAGCCGAGCTCGATCAGCTGCCGGGAGTCGCGGACTCCACCGTTGATCACCAGGCCCGCGAGGCCGCGGGCGATCGCGGCCTCGGCCAGGATCTCACCCCAGTAGCCGTACTCGAGACCGCCACCGGTATCGACGATCAGCACCTCACCACGGCGGGCCGCGTACACCGCGCGATGTAGCCAAAGGTTGTCCCCCGGTGGCACCCGCACGGGAAACGCCGGTGCCGCCAGGTGCATGTCCGGGGACAGCGGCTTGATCGCCGACGGCAACGAACCGATGCGGCCGGCCGCCTCGTGCACCGTGGCCGAACTCAACTCGATACCGCCCCCGCCGGTCGGTGTCATGACGTCCGTCCGGTCAGGTGCTGCAGGTCGTGATAGCCATGCGTACGGCGGGCTTCCCGCAGCGATGTTCCGGCCTCGACGGCCCGGCGAATGCTCTCTTCCGCGCGCTCGATCTCCTCCGCCGCCGTCAGCACCTCATCGACACGGGAGAAGGGGATCGCCACCAATCCGTCGCCGTCGCCGAGCAGCAGGTCACCCGGCTCGACCCGGACGCCGCCGACCGACACCGCCACCTGAGTGCCCTCGACCCGGACGCGATCCTTGCCGGTGCGCATCCAATTGCCCCGGGAGAAGATCGGGTAGCCGAGGGTGAGGCTGCGGTCCACGTCCCGGCAGACACCATCGATCACCGTTCCGGCGATACTCCGGCTATGGGCGGTTGACGTGAGCAGGTCACCCCACACTGTGGCGTCGAGACGGCCCTGGTTGTCGAGCACCACGACATCGTCCGGGCCGAGGTCGTCGATGAAGTCACCGACCGTGCCACGGTCCTGCCCGACGGGCCCGTATCGAACCGTCCAGGCGTGGCCGACCAGCCGGAACGACCTGTCGAGGGGCGTGATGCCCAGGGCCTGCCCCGCGATGCCGAGGCGGTCCAGTGCGTCGGAGACCGCGGAGGTCGGCAATGCGGCCAGCCGGGTTTTCGGTGTCTGATCAGCGGTTACCATCGGTCAGCTCCTCGTATGTCTTGCCCATCACGCTGGAGACCGGAGTCCCCGCCTGGATCGCGGTGGCCATGGCCGCCTCGGTGGCGACGATCCGCTCCGCAGTGGCCAGCACGTCCTGCGCCTGTCCCGCCGGGACAACCACTACCCCGCCGGCGTCAGCGAGGACGAGGTCACCGGGGGCGACGGGTATTCCGGCAATCTCGACCGGCTCACCCCAGGCCAGCTCGACCGCCCGCCCCCGGGCGGTGACAGGTGTAGCGGCGCGCGCGAACACCGGCAGTCCCACTTCGCTCGCCTCGCTCAGGTCGCGGGCTGCCCCATCGACCACCACGCCTTCGACGCCACGTATTGCGGCGGCACGCGACAACAGGCCACCCCAGCCGGCGCAGTCGATGCGACCCTGGTGGGCAACCACGACGACGTCATCCGGGCCGGAGGCGTCGACGGCGGCGGTCCCGAGATGCCGCTGCGGCGATCCCGCGTGCTGCGCGGGTGGCGGGCCCAGCAGGACGGTGACCGCCCGGCCCGCCAGGGGCCGGTCGGCGGCCAGTGGCCGCAGCCCGTGGACAACGCCGGTGCGGCCGTGCCGATCCAGGGCGTCGGACACGGCGCAAGTATCCAGTGCGCGGAGCCGTTTCACGAGGTCGTTCATCGACGGCCCGCCACATTCTTCAGGGCTGGGAACACCAACCGCGCGTTGTCCTCGAACACGGCACTGCGATCGGTGTCCGAGAGGAATCCGAAGCCCTCGATGACGGGTTTGATGTCATCGAAGTCGCGGCCCGTGTCCGGGTTGGGGGCGCTGCCACTGCCCGGCTTCTCGGTCCCGAACAGCACACGGTCCGCACCGACGGTGCGTAACAGCAACTCCAGTGACGGTGGGTGGTGCAGCACACTGTCGAACCAGAATCTGCGCAACGAGGTCTCGAAGCGCTCCGCCTGCGGGCTACCGCCCAGTGCGGGGTGCAGGGCCTCGGCCTGCCAGCGCCCGATCTGGTAAGGCACGGAGCCGCCGCCGTGGGAAATCATCACACGCAGCGAGGGAAAGTCGGCGAAGACCGGGCTGCGCAGCATGGACAGGATCGCGATGGATTCCTCGGTGACGAAATGCTCGCTGTAGGTCTCGCGCTCGCTGTAGCAACCCGCGGAGTGGACGTGCATGGGAAGGTCGCGTTCGACCAGCTTCTCGTACAGCGGATACCAGTACCGGTCGCCGAGTGTCGCAGTGGTGCCACGACCCTCGTGCAGGTCCGGGTTGATCAGCACGCCGACGAAGCCGAGGTCCACGATCCGGTCCAGCTCGGCGAACGCGACGTCGACCGGGCGGTCGGGTACGAGCGGCAGCGCGCCGACTCCGGCGAACCGATCCGGGTGCAGGGCAACGGTCCGGGCGATGGTGTCGTTGTTCGCCCGCACCCACGGGTCCACCAGCCGATCCGGCTTCATCGAGGTACCGAGATGGAAGGGCCGGGGCGACAGCAGCTGCAGGTCGGTCCCCACCGAATCCATCACGGCCACGTTTCCCGCGGCCGCCTCGGCCAGCGCGTCGTCCGCAATCTTGGGCCCGCCGGCATGGTAGCCGCCGTCCGCGAGCAGGGCCGCGCGATAGGCATAGAGCCCGTCCGGGGCGACGAGGTGGGCGTGTGCGTCGATAATCATGGGCGTCCGCCTTCTTCGAGCAGGGCGAGGATCTCGAGTTGGATCTGCAGCGGCTCGGCCAGGTCGATCCGCAGCGTGTGCCGGGCCGGCCTGCTCGCTTCGTTGGGGAACATCTCGGTCCAGTACTTGTCGATGACCGGGCGGATTGCCTTGTCGCGCACGAAGACGGTGCACTTGGCCACGTTCTCGGGGCTGCCGCCCGCGGCCTCGAGCACCCGGCGGGCGTTCGCGAACACCAGCTCCACCTGCTCCTCGGTACCCTCCGGCACCGCTCCCGTCGCCGGGTCGAGCGGGGAGATCCCGCTGGAGGCCAGCAGATTGCCCACCACACACGCCTGCGGGATCGGTAGATCGCCGTGATGCAGGCCGGGCACCTCGATCGAATGTCGCGCCACGTTATTCCTTTCCTTTCTAATGCCAGCTCAGAAAGCCCATGCCGCAGCCGGTTCCAGCCGCCGACCGCACGATGGGCACGTACTCGGACCAGTCGACCGCTCGGCCCTCCATGGCGCCGGCCACGGTGATCCAGTTCCGGATCTCGGAGGACCCACTGTTGAGCAGCGCGGCCGGTAGCCCGCACAGCGCCTCGCTGTCTTTGTTCGCGATCGCCTCGAGTACCCGGCGATCCAGTTCCTCGTTCACGACGAAATGACTCAGGCCACCTGAAGCGAGAACAGCGATCCGGGCATCGATCGGCGACGCCGCGGCCGCCGCACGCAGCGCGCGCCCGAGTTCGAAACAGCGCGTGGGGCTCGGCTGGTTGGGCGGGTAGTAGGTATTGAGCATGAATGGGATCACCGGGATGGGGTCCGGCTGCAGGAACTTGTGAATCGGAAAGCCGTAGGCATGACCGAATCCCGTTCCGGGCGGCGCGTCGGCCATCCAGCCGATATCGAAGCCCTCGGTCATCAGGCCGCGGACCAGATCCGCCGCCAGCGCCGCATGGCCGGCGAAGGTGAACTCGGCGTCCATCAGGTAGCTACGAGCCGCCTCCTGAAGGAATTCCGAGTCGTGGTCGTCGAGCACGCCGGTTGTCATCGCCGCGGCCGCGGAGATCGCCATGGCCGGCTGGTTGGTCTCGGTGAACAGTTCGCGCTGGTCGTCGCCGACGATCAGGACGACGTCCGGGGCGATACGACGGAAATCCTCGCGCAACCTCGCGAGCGCCGCCGCGCACCGCCGCCAGTTCTCCGCCCAGGCGCCGGGTGTGCAGTTCTGGGCGAACCGGTCGCCGGCTGCGGCCGCGAGGTCGTCGAAGCTCCGGATGACTCCCGCGGCATCGTAGAGTTCGGGGTTCACCCGATCCTGGTCAGCACGCTCCGCCCACATATTCGGCGGTACGGCCAGCAGCGGACTATGTGATGTCGCCGCCCCGAAAACAATCTCTGCCATGGCAATTCCCTCCTGATCGGCCTCATTCGAGGACGCTGAACAAGCGCGCGTCTCGCGCCGGCCCCACCCGCAGGGCCTCGCCGGCATCGGTGATCCCGGCCAAGTCGCCACGGACTCGTGCGGGAGCCGGCGCGGGGCGTAGTAGTAGCTGCAGCGTCGCGGCCAGCTCAGCGGTCGGATCGGCGGGAGCCGTCGCGGCGCGCCATGCGACGTGGCGGTCGGGGCGGACGAGGAGGGCCCCGTCCGGGGCAGTGCCGCGCATGGATGTCCACTCCCCCGACGGGTCGGCCAGTTCGCCACCGACCTCGACGAGGGTGAGCCGGACCCAGGTGACGGTCTCGGCCGCACGGCGCCAAACCGCCGCATGCGCATGGTCGACGAACAGCGTCATCCCTTCGGGCGCGACCAGATCCGAGGTGGACAATCGCTCACCATCCCGGACCAGCCAGACATGCGGGATGTGGTGTCCCGGCCGCGCTGTCGGGTTGAATTCGGTGGCCGAGTCGTGTCCTAGGGGTGGCGGTGTGCCATCGGGGATGACCGCACCGGCCTCATAGACGAACCCGGCTTCGATATTGAGCTGGCCGTAATCCTCCGCGTTGTGCGCCACCGCAGAATCCGAAGCGGTACGCCGCCGCGCACCCTCGGGGGTATCGGCGGCCCATACGGCGATCTGCGCCCAGCCTTCCTCGTCCGACTGCCCCTTCGCGAGGCCCAGTGCGGCGGCCACCGGCGCGTGCCGTCCCGCGTTGCGCAGCGAGTGCTCGACGTTGCGCGCCGCGACCGGCATCCGTTCGCTCTCGTAGCTGTCCAGCAGCGTCTCCGCGGCCGTACCTTGCAGAACCGCCGCGATCTTCCAGGCCAGATTCGTCACGTCACCGATTGCCGTGTTCAGTCCGAGGCCCCCGGTAGGGGGATGCCGGTGCGCCGCATCGCCGGCGAGGAACACGGGGCCGACGCGGAAACGGTCGGCGACCACGCCCTCGAATTGCCAATGGCTGATCGCGCGCACGTCCATATCCAGACCGGGCAGGCCGAGGACTTCCTGTGCCTGCCGCACAATCGCGTCGGTGTCGTGCGCCGCCGGGTCGCCGATGCGATACGCCAAGCTCAGCGACCATTCCGGCGACTGCGCACCCCACCGGCCCGGGCCGAGCGCCAGTAGCGCCCCGGAGAAACTGCCTTGGCCGGAGGGTGCGATGAAGTAGGTGAGCAGCGCCTCCGGGTCGGCATAGGAGGAGAGGTCGGCGGCGAAGTAGACGCTGACGATGTCCAGCAGGGCCCGCGGACCGGTGACCCCGACACCCAACAGCCCCGCGCACGTTCGCCCACCGTCGGCGGCGATCACGAAACGGGCGCGGACCCGGTACGAGCGGCCGCTGTCACGGTCGGTGACCGTCGCCGTCGCGCCGGTGTCGTCGAGGTCCAGGCCGATGAGTTCCTGCTGCGCTCGGACTCGCCCCGGCCAGGCTCGCGTGGCATGGTCGGCGAGGATGGTGTCGAGCCGCAACTGCGGGAGGTTTGCGAACCTGCGCGGGCTCGCGTCCGCGTAGCGGGCCGCGTCCGCTCCGCCGCCCCATGCCGGGACCTCGCCGATCTTGCGGCCGTGCAAAACCGTCGGGCCGGCGAGCGAGGTGTACCAGGCGCACTTGTGCCATTGATCCTCGGGCGGCGACTCCTGGTAGACCTGCTCCGCCACTCCCACGTCGTGGAAGGTCTCCATCGTACGAACGTTGAGCAGGTGCGCTCGCGGAAAGTGGGCCGTGAAGGCGCGCCGCTCGACCAATAGCCCATCGATGCCGCGTCTGGCCAGCTCCAGCGCGGCCGTGAGCCCGGCCGGGCCGCCGCCGACGATCAGGACCGGGACGTCGAGGTCGGCGCCGCTCTGCGCCGCGGGTCGGTTCATCTGCATCCTCCGATGACAGCGTTCTCTTTGTAGACAAGATTGGTAGCCAATATGCCGCCTAGCGGCGAGCTGCGCAAGGGCCGAATCGGATGGCTTTCACGTTGATTACCCCCGATATAGGCGAAATTCAGCTGGGTATAGCCGATCCAAGCTGGCCCTAAGCGTGCAGAATTGGCTCCAATAATGACTTCCGATAGAAGTGACTTGCATCACTGATGTGTCCGACGAACCCCTCCGGCGCGGCCCGTCCCCATCCGGCGAAGGAGCGAGATGGCAATGTCGCCACTGGTGAGACTTTCTCTGGGTTCCGGAACCCCATGTCGCGCACGCGGCATACAGGCATCGCACGGGACACGACGGGGAGGGTGCGAGAATCGCCCGATGGATGACTACATCGCTCACAAGCAGCGCGCCGAGGCGTTACTCAATGGCCTCACCGGGGAAACGGTCAGCGAAGCGGAGCGGCGCAATGTGATCGCGCAGGCGCAGGCACATGCTGCCCTCGCACAGGCGGAAGCCCAGCGGGAGACCGCGGAAGCCATACGTGCGCTCGAGGCGTTGTCGCGACGAAGCGCAGTTTGAACGAAGCGGACCGGCCCGCAACGCCGACCACGACCCAGCAGATCCGGCGGAGCAGGACTCCGGCCTCACAGGACCAGGCGGTACTCACCCCGTCCTCATACACCCGGCAGACAGGCCGTCGATGTTCGTTCGGACGCGGAGATCAGGTTGTCGACCAGGCGGCTTCGTCGATCGCCAGCCATGGCGCCACCGCGACGAGGGTGGGGGTCATACCGGTGATCGCCTTGGTTCGACGGTGAAGATGGGATTGGTCGACGTAGCCGGCCTCGGCGGCGGCATCCGCAGGCGAGCGCCCTGCGGCCAGGAGATGGGCGGCACGGTCGAAGCGGACCAGTTCGGACGCATGCTTGGGTGAAATCCCGAGATGGGTGCGGAAGCGGGACCAGAGCCGCTGCCGGGTCCAGCCGGTCTCTGCGGCAAGGGTTTCGACTCGGAGCAGGCCTTTGGTGCTGACGGTCCGGTCCCAGGCGTACGCGATCTCGGGTGCTACACCGAATCCGCGAGGTAGCCGGCTTCGAAGGAACGCGGCTGCGAGTGCGAACCGGTCGTCCCACGACGGCGTCGAGCGGAGTCGCTCGGTCAAGATGCCGACGCAGCTCCCCCACAGCTCCGGCAGCGGTATCACGGTGCCGCCGATGATGTCGGTGTCTCGGAGAATCGCCGCGGCGACAACGGGGGACACTCGGATCTGCAGGACGTCACCGGCTTCCGCACCGGTGATACGTAAGGCGCCGGCCCGGAGGCCGACGATCACATTCCCCGTGACCAGCCGCCCGGGAACGTCGTAGACGCCGCCGGCCTCGCTGAGATCGAGCAGCAGCGTGACCAAAGGATGTGGAATCATCGTGATATCGACGGATGCGACGTCGTGGTAACGGAAACCCGCCATCTGGACTCCCGGAGCCGGTAACCGGGCCGGGACGGTCACATCCACCCGGTTCCAGTCCCATCTGCCCGTTGTGGTCATATGTCCCAGGCTAGCCAGAACGGGATAGCGTGACATTCGTCCAATACGGCGTGAGGAGCCGGTGACGAAACTGTCGGCATGAGCGAATCGAGTCCCGCCCGGACAGGCAACAACATGACAGTCCACGGATTGCACGTCGTGATCGACGGGGATCCGGCAGCGCCGCCCTTGCTGCTCATCCACGGCTCGGGCGCGACTGGTTCGACGTGGGAGCCGGTGGTGCCGGCGCTCGCCACCGAGTATCGGGTGATCACGATCGACCTTCCGGGCTGCGGCCGGTCCGAACCGGTGTCGACGTACGCCGTACCGCAGCAGGCGGAGCGGGTGGCGGCGGTATTGGATGAGCTGGGCGCCCGGAATCTGACGGTGGTCGGTCACTCCAGCGGAGGGTACGTCGCTACCGCTCTCGCGGAACACCGTCCCGACTTGGTCGGCGATCTGGTTCTGGTCAGCACGGGGCCGAGTCCCGCGGCGCTTCTTCCTGAGCCGGCGATCATCCGGATGCTCGCCTCGCCGCCCTTCGGTCCGCTCGTGTGGGCTATCCGTACCGATTCGCTGATCCGCCGCGGCCTGGTGGCGACTGCGGCGGCCCCGATCACAGTGCCGGACGGGGCCCTGGCCGACTTGCGAAGAACGTCCTATCGAGCGTTCCGCGCGATTCTAGCGGCCAACATCAACTACATCACCACGCGGACTGTGCCCCAGCGCCTCGTCGATTCCGGAAAGCCCCTCCTCGTGATCTTCGGAGATTCCGACCCGCGTTGGGACCCGGCATCAGCGCACCAGTACGAGGCGGTGCCGGATGCCGAGCTGGAATACCTTCGCGGAGTCGGGCATCTCGCGATGCTCGAGGACGGCGACGCCCTCACTCGCTCGATCCTCCGCCGCGCACCAGATCGTCCCGGACGTCTCGGCCCGAGGAAGCATCCGACCTCGCGTAGCCAAGGGGGCCGGTAGTAGGGGGCGGGGAGCAGCGGCCATTATGCATTCGTGGACGACCCCATTGGATTCATCGCTGTTCAGCGATGAATCAGAGCGATAAGTCGTTCAACAATCACCCTTTTGCGAACATGTGCGAACGTGCAGCAGTTCACCATCGGGGCGGAAGCCCCGAATCGGTGAATCGACTATCAGTAACCCATGGTCATGCCGCCGTCTACGGGGAGACTGGGTGCCGCCGTGTCTCATTAGACGTCTAACAGGTGGCCGTCAATAGTCATCTGCCATGTTTGTGTGACTCCGGCTCAGGCCGGATCTCGGGCCGGAGCGCCTCGCCGCGCGTACGCGACGCCGGTCATGCCTGCGCCGATCCTCAACCGGCCGCCAGGTCTCGAAGCCGCCGAGATGCTGAGTGCGCCTCGCGCACCAGAGCAGACCTCTATGGCTGGGTGTCCGTGCTGCACGGGCAGCCGGGAGGCGGTGGGATAATTCTGCTGTACATGTCGAAGATGGGAAGAAGTTCCAAGCCACGCTCCTTGATCTACTGCCTGACGGCCAGGCGCCCGCAGACCTGGACGCCATGTCGATCGTGTGGCACCTCATCCGCATCGCGCGACACGCCGAGCATCGCCTCGAATTCGAGGTTCATCGGCCTCTGGGGTGGACCTGGGCAGGTTTTCGCATCATGGCGAATATCCATGTGCTCGGCCCACTCGAACCCTCAAAATTGGCGGAATTGATCGAAGTTTCCCGGCCGACCATAAGCGCAGCGCTACAGAAGTTGGAACGCGATGGCTACGTCACTCGAGAAGAGCATCCCACCGCGAGACGAAGGTCCTCGTCGAATTGACTCGAGCAGGCAGAGATGCCATGAAAAAGGCGGTCGGATCACATCACGCAGTCGAGAAAGACGTGGTGCAACGACTGGATCCGGCCGAGCGCGCAGAACTCGGCCGACTCCTCGAGAAACTCTACAAATCTCCGTGACCTCTGTTCGTGCCGTACCTCGAGATGCCATTCATGATCGAGAACGGAAGCCGTTGCGGCACGCCGCAATGACAGACCTGACCTGCGAGCAACTCATCGAGCTCACGGCTCCCTGCGCGCGGCACTCTGCGCAGAGAGCGGGCGGGCCCGGCCGTGGAAGCCGGGGTTTGTTCCGGTTGGTGGTCTCGGTGGCCGCGCCGTGCCCGACCCTGCCGCGGTCGTGGGAGCGGCGGCCGTGGTGTCCTTCGGGCGGGGGTCAGGACTCCGGTTTCCGCCAGACGGAGATGTGGTTGGGGCTGCTGGAGGTGAAGGGCTCACCGGCCCAGCCGGAGTATCGCTCGGCGAGGCGCAAGCCGGCGATTCGGCTCATCAGATCCAGTTCGCTCGGCCAGGCGTAGCGCAGTTCAACCGGATAGTTCGTCGTCTGGTGCGGCTCGATCACGATATGGCTGATGCGGAGCTGCTGCGAGATCGGCTCGCGCAGCGAAAGACTCAGCCGGATGGTGTCCCCTGCTACGTCGTCGACCTGGACATGGTGGTCGCGGTCGGTCCGGGTGGGGGCGGGCACGCCGGCCTCCATGACGAACAGCCCGCCTGGTCGCAGGGCGGCGGCAACATTCACAAAGCACCGCACCTGCGCGTCCTGACTCCGCAGACCGAAGAAGGTGTTGAACACCACGTACACCAGCCCGAACGGGCCTCCGGAGGCGGCTACCTCGGCGAAGTCACCGACCACAGCCCGAACATCCCGGCCACCCGGCTTGGTGGCCATCCGGTCGAGCATCCGCGGGGAGATGTCGATGCCGACGACCGGCACCCCGCGTGCGGCGAGGGGAACGGCGATACGACCGGTTCCGACGCCCAGTTCCAGCGCAGGCCCCGCACCTGCCCGGGCGTGCAGGAAGTCGACGGTCGCCGCGATCTCCGCAGCCCCCTGGACGGGCGACGAATACCAGCCGTCATAAACATCGGCAAGCCTGTCGCCGATTGCCGCTGGATCGAAATCGACGTCGCTGTTGTCACTTTTGGAAATATCTACCTTATTGTTGTCACGTTCGGAAGTATCGATGCCGCTGTTGTCACCTTTCGAAATATTGACCTCCTTGTTGTCACCTTTGGAAATATTGACGTCTTTGTTGTCGAGTTTGTTCATGGATACGAACGTAGCGGCCGGTGCCGCAGGAGAGAAAGTGTTGACAATCGAAGACTCGATCGAAATACTGACCTGGCCGGCAGTGACCCGGCGAGAGGCGAAATCGCCCTCAATTCTACGGAGGGAGGAGACGACATGCTGCAACCGTACATCTACACCTGGTGACCTTCTGCCATAACACTTTGCCGGGCTTGCCGTGCGCCTCCGGCGACGCCGGCAAGTCCGGCATTCCAGTGCCATTATTTTTCTGCCGGGCGCAAATCTGCCGGACGCAAAGAGGAATGAGATGAACAAGCTCACCACCACGATTCCCGCGGGCGCAAGCCGGGAATTCCGTACTGCGCTGTCCACGCAAAAAGGGACAGCGCTCGGGTCGGCCGGCCGGGCGCCCGCGCGGCGCCGGCCGGACCGCCCTGCGCGCTACCAGCTCACACCGTGGGCAGACACCGCGAAAGCCCCCCATGTCGTCGTGGTCTCGTTAGCCAAGTCCGGTACCCATCTGGTGCGTGAAGTGATTTCAGCGCTCGGCTACGCGCTGCGCGGCACGGTATTCAGCAGCCCGCAGGAGCAGCCGGTGCTGCCTGCCGAGCAGATGTGGCGGGTACTACAGCTGATCTATTTGCCGGACGAGCTCGATGAACTCGTCGGGTGCTGCGATCCTGCCGTCGTCGACCGGGGGATGAAACGGGCCATAGTCGCGTTGAACGAGTCCTGGCGACTCCGTCTCGGGATACTCCAGCGAGGGCTCGCGGTCAATGACGAGCGCGATGGCGAGACGCTCAACGCTTTGACGGTCCGAGCGTTGTCCCGCCCGGAGGCGAAATCCTTCGTCGATACCCCGGATAACACCTGCTGGTTCCTGCACGAGCTGGCTCTCGACCGAGTGGACGAGTTCTTCTTGCGGCAATGGTCCGATACTGGAAAGCCGCGGATCATCTTCAACTATCGAGATCCTCGGGATGTGCTGGTTTCGATGGTGAACTTCCTGTCCGGGGAGAGCCCGGGCAGGGTGAGTGGCTCCAGTTTGCCGCGCACGGTAGTGCTCGGTGGGCGGCTCCGTATCCACGGCGATATCCTCCGGACCGCCGAGACTTTCGACGACCGGCTGAACCTCGCGCTGACCGACCCCACCTTCCCGGGCGCCGACGCCTTCGAGAATGCTCTCTGGCTGCTGCGTCACCCCGACGTGTGCAAGGTTTCCTTCGAGGAGCTGGTCGGCCCGTCCGGTGGCGGCTCCGAGACGCGGCAGCGGGCCGCCGTGCAGCGGGTCATCGATTTTCTCGGAGCCGACGCCGACGTGGAAAAAATTGCCGAACAGCTTTTCGACAAAGATTCGTTCACCTTTCTCAAGGGACAGATCGGGGGTTGGCGCGAACACTTCACGCAGTCCCACGAAGCCATGTTCAACGAAAGATACGGAAAGATTCTCGAATTGTATTCTTATGCATCGGGGACGGATCCTCTGGCGTCGGTTCGATGACCGATTCCGTTGCCGTTTCGGTGAGCGCCCGAGTGAATAGGTAGGCACCTGCGTGACGCAAATTTCGCTCTTCGATCCACTCGATCCGGAAATGCTGGAGAATCCGTACCCGCGCTATATGCTGCTGCAGAAAGAGCATCCGATCTTCTGGCACGAGGGTATCCGGTCCTGGGTGGTGACGCGCTACCGTGACTGCCGGGAAATACTGCTCGACCACACTACGTTCGCCATCAACTGGACCCCCACCGGCGAGGAGATCCCGAAGTCCCGACAGCACCTGCAGTCGCTGGACCCGCCGAGACAGGCGCCGCTGCGCAGCCTGATCATGAACTCCTTGCACGCACAGGACCTCGATGGCATCGCTCAGCGCGCCCGCGAACATATCCGACGGCGGTTCTCCGACCTGTCGCGGCGCCCGTCGTTCAACTGGATGACCGAGGTCGCGTCACCGGTCGCGCTGTCCATCACGGCCGACCTCCTCGGTGTGGAAGCGCCCGACCACGACAGCTACCTGGAAATCTCGGAAAGCATCGCGCTGCGCATGGACGCCAGCCTCCGGCCGGAGAACGCCGAACGCGGCGACCAGGCCCGTCTGAGGGTCAACGCCCTGGCAGACGAGTGGTTTGCCGCCGAGGCGAGCGCAGGGCTGCTGAAGGACGTGAAGGCCAACGCCGCGCGGGCCCAGGTGCCGGAGCACTACATTCACAACAGTGTCGCCTTGATGTTCAACTCCAGCTACGGCACCATCTTCGCCACCGCGGGAAATGCGGTACTCACCTTGCTGGAGCACCCCCAGGCGCTGGAGCGGCTGCGGGACGAGCGGCTGCTGAGCACAGGGGTGCACGAACTCGTTCGGTTCGACGGCCCGGTCCAGGGAACCAGCCGGGTCGCAGTGCGCGCCACCGAGATCAGGGGCGTCACGATCGAACCCGGTCAGCTCGTGATGACCGCACTCGCCGCCGCGAACCGCGATCCAGAGCAGTTTCCCAACCCTGACGAACTCGTCTTGGACCGCCACCCCAACCGGCATCTGGGTTTCGGCTGGGGCACCCACGCCTGTGTGGGCGCGCTGGTCGGCCAGATTGCCATCCGGGCGCTCATCGTCTGCCTGCTGGAGAATCCTGTGCCGCTACGACTGGCCGGCAAGCCGGTCCGGCGGCCTACGGCCACCGTACGCTGCATGTCCGTGCTGCCGGTCGCTTTCGGCGAGTGAGGCGGCCAGGCCACGACGCCGCCCATGCGATCGCTACCGGCAGCGCCGCCATTCACCACATGCCGCGGTGTCGAACACCACTACCCGGCGCGTCACCCGCTTGCGATGTGCCATCGGACATTCAGCGCGGACCGGCGGAGGTATCAATCATCGCACCGGGCAACGGTTTCGGCGCCAACGCCGACCACTCCCACTACGTCACCGGCAGTTTCGTCGTGGTGGATGACGCGACCGACGACACGGTCGGGACCGACATGATCACCGGACCGAGCCTGCCTGCGTCCCATGTCGTCTGGCATCCCGCCGCGGTAGACCGTGACGAACGCGCGACCCGGGGCATGACCTTGTGGTTGACCGGCCTTTCGGCGTCGGGAAAGTCGACCGTCGCGGTCGAACTCGAGCGGCGACTGGTCGCCGCGGGACGGCCCGCCTACTTGCTCGACGGCGACAACCTGCGGCACGGCCTCAATGCCGATCTCGGATTCAGTGCCGCGGATCGGGCCGAAAACGTGCGGCGGGTCGGGGAGGTCGCGCAGTTGTTCGCCGACGCCGGCGTAGTGGCGGTCGTCTCGTCGATCAGCCCATACCGCGCCGATCGTGCCCGCGTCCGCGCAGCACACATACAGGCCGGATTGTCCTTTGTGGAGGTTTTCGTGGACACACCACTCGAGGTCTGCGAGGCGCGCGATCCCAAGGGGATGTACGCCAAGGCCCGCGCGGGCGAGATCCGCGGCTTCACCGGTATCGACGACCCGTACGAGGCCCCAGCCGCGCCCGAGATCGTGCTGCGGCCCAGCGACGGCGATCCCCCCGCCATGGCCGCGGCGATACTGGCGAAGGTGAGTAGCCGGCAGTGAACCGGCGCGTCCGGATCCGGAGCAGGTAACGGCGCGGTCGCCGGGTGCCGAGTCGATCAGCTTTTCCGGTCGGCCGACCACGCGATGGCGGCGCAATGCAGGAGACCGAGCGTGGAGTTGTCGGCAGGATCGAATGCGGTGATTTCTCTGATCTGCCGCAATCGATAGTCGAGCGTACGTTGGTGGATGCCGAGAGATTTCGCAGTAGCACCTCTCCGTGCACGGTGCGTTATCCACGCGAAGAGCGTTTCCGCCAGCTTCGGCCGGTCGATGACCGGGCGTACTATTTTTTTGACCTCTTCCAGGATTTCCGGGTCTGCGCTGAGTATCACTCGCTCGAAGAGCGTCGACCTTGCATTGTATACGCCCGGCGCGTATCCGAGACGACGCAAGCAGGCATAGCTTTCTCGGCACTCGGCAACCGCTCGGGAAATTTTGGATATCTTTTGCTCCTCGAATATTGTTACCCAACACCGCGCGCCGATCCAATGGGATACCTGTCTATGCGTTTCCTCGGCAAAACAAAATTTGCTCGACTCGGGGAAGATGAGCACCAGCGCATTATCGGATAGCGCCCAGTAGACATGGGAATCTTCGATGTTATCCAGGAACCTACTCCAGATACCTCTGCCGCCTTCTGTGAGGTCGCTGTTCTCACTGACAACCATGGCAACGGTATAGCGAACGTTCCGATCCACGTCACGCGCTGCCGGATCGGAATCGTCACCGTACAGCAAGGCCTGCCCGATCAGCTCCGCCGGGCTGATTTCGCGACCCAATTCGGAAAGGTGGGAACGAAATTCCGAAAAGATGATCTGATTGAATCTTTCCGCCCCTTCGTAATAGTAGGCGGTGAACTCGATGAGCCCGCTGAAAACGGACTCCGCGCTCTGCTCGAAAAGGTATTTCACGATACTGCTGACAGCCGTGTTGGTGGCCGATCTGACCTCTGCTTCGGTGCAGTTCAGTTCGGCGTAGGCGTGACCTATCTCGCGAAGTGTATCGACTTTCAGGAGATTCAATTCTGCACTCTCGCGGAAATTTTCTATGAGATCCATGCTGAACTGCTGAATCAGATGCTTGATTCGCGCCCGATGCACTGGCGGCAGCTGCCGTTGCGCGGCGACCACGAGGTCGATCGCAGCCGTCATCGCGTCGCCGATCGCGTCGATATGCGATGAGATAAAGACAACAAGCCGATCCAGTTCGCGGCCCGCGGTTTGCCGGTTGAACATACAAACCCCCTGGTTTGAAAAGTCGGGACGGCGCCGTCCCGACTGCGCGGTGCAGATCCCGGACACGGCTCCGGGACTGGGCGAGACCCGCCCTGGGTCTCGCTCATAGTTTCTTACCACTGCTATCCGCCGCGATCTGACATCGGATCGGCATGCAGCACTCGCAAGCGCACGCCACGCAGTCTCCTCTGATCACAACGTGCGGCCACGGGATTGACACATGTGGAAAACCCGGCGCTTCGCTTTCTTAAAATGAGTATTGCCTTGCCGGTGATTACGACATACTTTTGTTCACAGGACATTACGGCATTGTCGCGAAATTGCATTTATGCGGGCGAGCACGGCGCTTTTCTATGAAGGGCACCTGATCAACGCGTATGTGCGAATCGCGAGATAAGGCCAGAAATTCGCTTCCAACCCGAACCGAACGGCGCCGGATCGCCGGATCGCAATCAATCCACCGACACGAGATGGAGCTCAGTGATCGTGCGCAGCTACAACCGGTTGCAAGAATCGCCCGCCGATTCGGAGTGGACATCTACGGCGACCGCGAGGGGCGGCCTACCCGCACAGATACAACTCATCGCGGGACCAACGGGCTCCGGAAAAACCGAGGCGGCGACAGATCTGGCGGAGCGCATCGGCGCACCGGTGGTCGTGGCCGATCGCATTCAGTGTTACGTCGACCTCGAGACGACAAGCGCGCGGTTCACCGATACGGCCGACCGGCACCATCTCGACGACCGGCTTGTCCAAGACGGTGATTACCCGACAGAGGAAGCCGCCGCAAGGTTGCTGGCACACGTACGCGATCTCGCCGCGCACTACCCTGTCGTCGTTGTCGAGGGCGGTTCGATCTCTGTCCTGCGTCACTTCGCGCGCTATCATCGCCGATCACCTTTTCCGCTCCACGCTCGAGTACTCGACCCAGGTAGCGATTCGGACTACTTCGATCGGCTCCGGGATCGAGCGACTCGAATGATCGACGCGGGTCTGCTCGATGAATTCGTCACGGCCTGGAGCCATACCGCGCAACGTCGATTTGTCGCCTCGATCAACGGATTCGAAGCGATCGTCCAGTGGTGTGAGCGCACCGGGACGCACCCGGAGGATCTTCTCGGTGTCACCAACGATGATCCTGTATCGGCTGAACTTGCCGACGCAGTAGCCCGCGCGCACGCCGAACACGGTCACGAGCAATATGCCGTATTCACAAGTCTATTCGGCTGAGAAGCGCACATGACCGACGTGCGAGAAACCCGCGCAGCGCCGCCCGCATCAGGCCGGCAGCGGTCCGTTCCACCATCGACACGACGGCACGCCATCGGTGTCCATTGCTCGGCAACGAGCACCGATCCCGTGCAACTTGCCCTGGCTACTCGCGTCGGTTCTGAAATTGCCTGCCGTGGTTGGAGATTGGTCGAATCCGACGGCAGCGCCGCCATGCTGGGTGCTGTTGCGAGGGCAGCACGAGCACACAGCGGCCGCACTGTCGCGGTTGTCGCTGCCGACGAGACGCACCCTGATTCGGCCGGCGCATCGCCCACCACCCCATCCTGGCGAGAACGCAAGCGAGAGATGGACAATCGCGCGGATGCGCACCTGTTCCTGCCCGGTGGTGTCGGCACCACCGATACGTTCCTCGAGGCCTGGACCAACGCAGACCTCGGCCTGCACAACAAACCCCTGGTCCTCCTCGACCCCTATCGACACTATCGGGGGCTGCTCGCCTGGCTCGACGAGTTACGCGCCCGGAACTTCATCGGCGCGACCGCCTTCGATCGCGTCACAGTGACTGCCGACCTGCACCACGCCTTTGCCGCCCTGGCCGGCGATTCCTCCGCACCACCTGGACCGCCGGCCTGAGCCGACGATGTCGGTTGATGACCGAACGCGGCCCGGGATATGCCGCTGCCCTTATCCAGTCGCTGACGCGGCGGTCCCGGCCGTGGGTGAACCGGGATCCGACCAATCGGGGTAAACCTGGTTCCGAGCAGCAGATCTTGTCCGGCCGCGCGGGAATTCCGCTGTCCATGGCAGTTTCAGCCGCCGACGTGCATGCTTCGCAAGCGTTGAAGGCGCTGGTGAAAGCGCTGCCGTCAACCTTTGTCGACCACACCCGGCCCGCCGGAAAGGTCCCCGGTGAACAGTTCGCGCAGTTCCCTTTCCTCTTCCGGGCTGGGCACCCAGCGGGTGGCGGTCAGGTTCTCGTCCAGCTGTTCGGGCACCGTGATGCCGGCGATGACGCTGGTTACCGTCGGCTGAGCGAGCAGCCAGCCCAGTGCCAGCGCGGACGGTGCCACCCCGCGTTCGGCGGCGAACTTGGCGAACCGCTCGAGCGCGTCCCAGGGCGCGGTCTCGAGCAGGTAGCGCTTCAGGTTGGTGATCTTCGCGCCCTGCGGGGCATCACCCGCGCGGTATTTGCCCGTGAGCAAACCGTTCTGCAGCGGAAAGTACGGAATGAAACCCAGGCCATAGTGCTGTAACGCGGGGATCAGTTCCTCTTCCGATTTGCGCCACGTGAGGTTGTACTCGTCGGTGGTCGAGACGAAACGCGGGTATCCGCCCCGCGTGGCGACATGTTCGGCATCGGCGATCTGCCACGCCTTGAAGTTCGACGCGCCGATGTAGCGGACCTTGCCTGAGCGAACCAATGTATCGAGGGCTGCCAAAGTCTCCTCGATCGGCGTGTGCGGGTCGGGGAAATGAATCTGATACAGGTCGATGTAGTCGGTGTTCAGCCGCCGCAGCGAGTCCTCCACCGACGCCACGATGTATTTGCGCGATCCGGTCAGCGCATACGACGGCCCCCGGTCGGCCAGCAGCGAGCGACCGAACTTCGTTCCGATGACCACGCTTTCGCGTCGGCTGCCCAGCGCTCTCGCGAACAGTTCTTCGCTGAGTCCAGTCCGGTCGCCGTACCCCTCGGCCAAGTCGAAGTAGGTGATGCCGAGATCGATGGCCCGGTCCACGATGGCCTGGACCTGTTCGGGGTCCACGGCTCGCATTCCGGAGCGTCCGAATGTGCTCGCCCCGATGCCCAGCTCCGACAGGACGAGCCCCGACCTGCCGAGCGCACGATACCCGGCTGGGATCGCCGGTTCCGGCGCCATCAGCCGTTGTCCGTCTCGAGCAGGCCCGGCAGGGTGACGGCCTCGTACTCGGTGCGGAACAGGCCGCGCCGCTGACCGAGCGGGAGTTTTATGTCAGTCATCAAACGTCCTTGGTGGAGTCAGGAATTGTTGGCGAATTGGTTGGGCGGCACCGGCAGGCCGAAGTGGCCGCGGAAGGTGTCGGCGGTGTACTCGGTGCGGAAGACCCCCTTGTCCTGCAGGATCGGCACCACTTCTGCGGTGAACCGTTCCAGCTGGTCCCACAGGTAGGGGGAATTGATGTTGAAGCCGTCGGCGGCGCCCCGGTCGAACCATTCGATGAGCCGATCGGCCACGTCGTAGGCGGTTCCGATGACCTGCGGGAAACCGCCGCCGATGGCATTGCGCAGCAAATCGCCTGCGCGCACCGCGCTCTTTTCCACGGTGCGGTCGGTCCGAGCCGCAACCGCGTCCAGCAGCTGCCTGCCGTAGTCGTTGAAGCCGGCGGCGATGGCGGTGGTGATGACAGCGTCGAGGCCGCCGCCACGCACGTCGACGCCGATCCGCTCCGACAGCGCGCGGAGGCTGCGCACCCCGCGCGGCAGCGGGAAGCGCGACTGCTGAATCGCCGTCCACGCGTTGTTGCTCCAGAACTGCTCGTCCTTGTCGCCGTCGATGGGGTCCTCGTCCAGCGGCAGTCCGGCGTTGAGGCGCTCGAAGATCTCCACGGCGTCCGCGCGGGTGTCACCGATGACCGGGGATATGCCGGGCAGGAAGAAGATCGGGACATCGTGGCCGTGGATGCGGCGTGCCCGCTGACGGATGTCGCTGTTGAAATCGACGGAGTCCTCGATGCTCGCGGGCCCGGTGAAGTTGAGTTCGCAGTGGCGCGCGGTCAGTTCGCGGGAGAGCTCCGACGCGCCCGCGTACAGCAGCGGGATCTGGCCCTGCGGCGGCCGGGCCATGGGCAGGGTGCCCGCGACTTGGAAGAACTCACCCTTGTGTTCGAGGCGGTGGACCTTGGTCGGGTCGAGGTAGTGCCCGCTGGCCTTGTCCTGCAGGTAGGCGCCATCCTCGATGCTGTCCCACAGCCGGCGGATGACCCGGATGAACTCGTCGGCGCGGGCGTAGCGGCGCTCACCGCCCAGGTCGGGCAGGCTGAAGTTCTGCGCCGCCAGATCGGATGCGCCGAGTACCACGTTCCACGACAAGCGGCCTTTGCTCAGGTGATCCAGCGACGCGGTGAGCCGGGCCAGAATGTAGGGCTCGTAGTAGGTGGGGTGCGCGGTAACGACCAGACCGATCGTGGAAGTGGTCAGCGCCAGCTGCGAGGCCAGCGTGAACGGCTCCAGCCTGCCCGCGTTGTGGGTGGTGCCCCAGTGCTCCTGGTAGATGTCGCCGGGCAGGGTGTCGCCGAGGAAGAAGAAGTCGAACTTGGCTTCCTCGACGATCTTGGCGGCCTTGGCGGCGTAGTCGAGTTCGAAGGCGTTGGCGGTGGGTGCCTCGGGCAGGCGCCAGCCACCCCAATGGGTGCCGTTGAGCCAATACATATAGCCCAGGTGCAGTTGACGATTCGCGGGGGTGCCCACGGGATTTCCTTTCGGTGGATCAGATGGAGACGGTCGCGGGGCCCGCGCCGGGAACGGAGGCGAGCAGTTCCTTGACGTAATCCGTCCGGGCAGCGGTGATGACCTCGACTGCGGTGCCTCGCTCGACGATGTCGCCGTGGTGTAGCACGAGGATCTGGTCGGAGACCTCAGCGATCACACCGAGATCGTGCGAGATGAACACGTAGGTGAGTGCGAGCTCGCGTTGCAGCGAAACCAACAGGTCGAGGATCTGGCGCTGGACAGTGACGTCGAGCGCGGAGACCGGCTCGTCGAGGATCACCAGTTCCGGGTCGGGCGCCAGCGCACGGGCGATGGCGACCCGCTGGCGCTGACCGCCGGACAGCTCGGCGGTGTAGCGGTCGGCGACGCCGGTGGGTAGGCCCGTACGGTCGAGCAGTTCTACGACCCGGCGGCGGCGCCGGTCGCGGTCGCCGAGCTTGTGCCCGCGCAACGGTTCCTCGATGATGGCCCGGACCGTGGCGCGCGGATTCAGCGAGGCGAACGGGTCCTGGTAGACCATCTGGATCTTGCGGTAGAGCGCGCCCTGCCCCGCGCCACGCCGACGGTGCACCACCGGCTCGCCCGCGACCTCGATGGTCCCGGAGTCAGGCGCGGTCAGCCCGGCCAGCAACCGCACCAGCGTGGTCTTGCCGGAGCCGGATTCGCCGACGACGCCGAGGGTGGTGCCCCGCCGCACCACGAACGAGGCGTCGGCGACAGCCGTCACCGATTCCCGGCCTCGATGGGCGACAAAGGTTTTGCGCACGTGCTCGGCCCGCACGACGATCGGGGCTGCTCGCTCGTCGGCTCCGCGGCGTTCCTGGCGCTCGACTGCGGCAGCGGCGCCCTCGAAGCCGAGCGACGACGACCGCACCAGCGCGCTCGTGTACGGATCACCCGGATCGGCGATCACCTCCGCAGCACGCCCGGACCGCACCAGCCGGCCATTCTGGAGCACCGCGATCTCATCGGCCCGCTCGGCGGCTACCCCAAGGTCGTGGGTGATCAGCAGGATCGACAGCCCCTCGTCCGCGACCAACTGGCTCAGCAGATCCAGGATCCTTTTTTGCACCGTCACGTCGAGCGCGGTGGTCGGCTCGTCCGCCACCAGCAACGCCGGCCCGGTGGACATGGCCGCGGCGATGAGCACCCGTTGGCACATTCCGCCGGACAGCTCATGCGGATAGGCGTGGAAAACCTTGTCCGGATTGCGCAAACCCACCTTGCCGAACAGGTCGAGAACCCGCTCACGGCGGTCGGCCTTGTCCGCCAGGCCGTGCGCGCGCAGTGGCTCGCCGGCCTGCACTCCGACCGGCAGCAGCGGGTTCAGCCCGAGCAGCGCGTCCTGCGGGATATAGCCGATCTCGCGGCCGCGAATGGCGCGGTACTGCTTGTCCCGCAGGCCGTTGAGCTGCCTGCCGCCGAAGAGCACCCGCCCGCCCGAAACTCGGCCGTTCTCGGCCAGCGTGCCGGTCACCGTGCGCGCCAGCGTGGACTTGCCGGAGCCGGATTCACCGACCAGCGCCAGCACCTGGCCCGCGCGCAGGCTCAGGCTCACCTCGTCGACCACCCGTGCCGGTGGACGGCCGGGCACGTCGAAGTCGACGACGACGTCCTCGAGACTCAGCAGGGCACCGGATTCAGGTACGGACAGCTCAGGCGACAACACTGGTTCTCCCGCGGTTGAGTGATCGGCCGATCCGGTAGACCGCGACGACAGAGACGGTGATGACGAGTCCTGGCAGCAGACTCAGCCACCACTGGGTGGCGATGAAGGTTCGCCCCTGCGCGACCAGCAGCCCCCATTCGGGCGTGGGCGGTGGCGCGCCGAGGCCGAGGAAGCTCAGCGCGGCAACTGTCAGGATCGCCGCGCCGATCTCCATGGTCGCCGCGGCCAGCACCGACCGCGACGAGTTCGGCACGACATGGCGGAACAACCGGTAGGCGTAGCCGTGCCCGGCGAACACCGATGCCTCGACGTACTTGGACCCCGAGACCTTCAGCACCTCCGAGCGCATGATTCGGGCGAACCCGGCGGTGCTGTTGATGCCGATCGCCACCGCGATGTTGACTACGCCGTGCCCCAGAGCCGAGATGATGGCCAGCGAGACGATCAGACTCGGCACCGCGAGCATGATGTCCATGACTCGCATCAGGACGCTGTCGACCGGGCCGCGTAGCGACCCGGCGACGAGTCCGATCAGCGCGCCGCTCACCAGGCCGATGAGCACCGCGGCAACCGCGGCCTGCACCGACAGCGAGGTGCCGTGCACCATGCGGGTGAACTGGTCGCGCCCCAGATCGTCAGTGCCGAAAAGGTGGGTCGCGCTCGGCGCCAGCAGCAGCGCGTCCGCGTCTTGGGCCAGCGGGTCGCGCGCGGTGAACGCCTGGGGTGCGACCGCGGCCGCGAATATCAGTCCGACCCACACGTAGGCGAGCAGCAGGCTCGGTGATCCAGCGATGTGGCGGACCCAGCGGCCGGCCGCCGCCGCCCGGCCACGCCATCCGCTCGTGGCGGTGCGGTCGGAAGGCTTCGCCGAAAGGGCCGGGAGGACCTCGACAACACTCATCGGGCGTCCAATCGGATTCGCTTGTCGATGACCGGATAGACCAAGTCGACGACGAAATTGACCGAGACGAAGATCAGGGCGCTCGCCGTGACCGCGATGAGAACGATCGGCATGTCCCTGCCGTTCACCGCGTCCACGATGAGCCTGCCCACACCGAGCCGGGAGAACACCGTCTCGGTGAGGACGGTGCCGCCGACCATGACGCCGACGGTGGTGCCCAGCGCGGTCACCACCGGCAGCGCCGACGCGCGCAACGCGTGCCGGACCACCAGATCGAACCTGCTCAGTCCCCAGTTGCGGGCGGTCTCGATGTACGGCGAGGTCAACGATGCGCGCAGGTTGACGGTCAACAGCTGCGAGATCTGCCCGCCACCGGCAATCGCGATCGACAGCGCCGCGACCAGCAACCCGAGTGTGCTTTTGTCGCCGAACGCCTTGATCCAGTGCAGCTGGAACGCGAAGATCTGCACAGCGACCAGCGCCACGATGAACGGTGGCAGTGAAACCGCCACCGGGGGAAGCGAGATCAGCAGCTCGCGTGCCCACTTCCAGTTGATCAGCTCGATCACCACCGAGAACGTGACACCGAGGAGCACCGCGAACACCAGCCCGACGAACGCCAGTTCCAGTGTCCGGCTGAAAGACTCGAAGAAGACGTCGGTGGCCGGACGGCGTTGGTAGATGCTGTCGCCGAAGTCGCCGCGCAGCGCGCCGGTGAGCGCGTCGAAGTACTGCACATACAGTGGCCGGTTCAGGCCGAGCAACTCCCGCTGCTCCGCGAGCATCTTCTCGATATCGCCGCCGCTCGCGCCCATGGTGAGGCCGCCCGCGGCGTCGCTGGGCACGATGTAGAGCAGGAAGAACGCCCCCGTGAACGCGCCCCAGACCACGACGACGGCGTAGAGCAGCCGCTGCAGGGCGTACCGCACCAAGGTCATGAGCGGACCTACCGCGCGAGCCAGGTGTTGTACAGGTACTGATCCAGGCCCACAGCCTGCAGCCCGTGCACGCTCGGCTGATAGGCCCACACGTCCACGTCGTTGACCACCGGGATCACGTACGCCTCTTGGACCAGCAACTCGGCGGCACGGTCGACGATCTTCTGGCGGGCGGCCTTGTCCAGGACGGTGTTCTGGTCCTGGAGCAGCTTGTCCACCTCGGTGCCGTCGGGCAGGAACGCTCGGTTCGAGCCGGTAACCTTGCCGTAGTTCGCGCGCAGGACATCCGGGTCCGGCGTCGAGTGGTACCAATAGGCGATGTCGTACTCACCCGAGAGCAACTTCTTGTTCGCCTCGGCCGGCAACGGCGGGTCCAGAACCAGATCGACACCGATCTTGCGCCACTGACTCTGCAGCACCTGCCAGGCGGCGGTGTCCTGCGGCGCGCGCAAGCTGAGCCGCTCGCCGGTAGCGTTGACTCGGATGCCATCGGCGCCGACAGTCTTCCAGCCCGCCTCCTCGAGCAGGCCGACGGCCTTGGCCTGGTCGTACTTCAGATAGCGGCTGACATCGATGAAATACGGATTGTCCTCGCTCAGCGGGCCTTTGGCGGCCCTGTCGTAGCCGTTGGAGACGATCTTGACGAACTCATCGCGGTTCAAGCCCACTTGCAGGGCCTGGCGAACCCGCACATCCCTGAGGAACTTGGACGAAGTGTTCACCGGCAGCTCGGTGCCCGTCGCAGGGTTGAGCGTCTTCGCAATCGTGAGGCCGGCCGCTTTCAGCTGATCGACGTACTTGCCGTTGACCCAGTAGATGAACTGCAGTTCGTCGCCGCCGATCACCGCGCCGTTGCGCACCGAGTCCTCGGGGATGACCTTGTAGACCACCTCATCCAGCCGCGCCGGGCCGGTTCGCTTGAAATACGCGGGCGCCCAATTGTATTCGGGCCGCTTCTTCAGCACGATCTGCTGGTTGGGGACGAACTCGTCGAGGTAGAACGGTCCGGAACCGTCGACCCACTTCTGCCGCTCGGCCACCGGCAGCGCGGCGGTCTTCGCCGAGACGATTCCGGCGTGCGCACGCGAAAGGCTGGTCAGGAAAGCCGCGTTGGGCTTTTCGAACTCGACGGTCACCTCGTACTCGGACGGAACGGTGATCTTGGTGATGCCCTCGACGATGGTCTTGGCACTGGAGTGGATACCGGGACGGTTCAGGCTCTCGAAGTTCTGCTTCACCACCTCACCGGTCAGCTTGGTGCCGTCGTGGAACGTCACGTCCTGGCGCAGCTGGAAGTGATAGACGCGCGCATCGGTGACATCCCACTTGGTAGCCAGCCAAGGCTCGATTTCTTTGGTGTCGGGGTTGTAGAACACCAGCGAGTCCGAGAGGGCACGCGCGACCGTACGCCAGGTCTGGTTGACCACCGCGGCGTCGACACCGTTGTTGTCACTGGACAGACCGATGTTCAGAGTTCCACCGGATTGCGGTTCCCCTGATCCGTCACCGCCGCTCGATCCGCCGCTACAGGAGGTCGCGACCAGCGACACCAGTGCCGCTGCGACCGCGAAACGCCATCCTCCCCTCTTTCGCCCCATGGACAACTCCGACTCCTTTCACGCGCAAGAACCTGCCGAGTGACCTCCTCGCAGGTTGTGAGTGGCATCCAGCGCCACATCGACTCGGTGATCCGCTCGGCCAGAGGTTCCCGGGCCAGAGGCGGGCACGTGGCAACCGCACCGACCGGTCGACTGCGAACCACTCCTGATCGCTCTGCACCCAGATCTACCCAGGTACGCGAGCCACCGGAAAGCGATCGCCCGCCGAATGTATGCGCACCGGTCGAGGAACGAAATAATTTGCCTCAGTGGTGTTCTAAACCCGGTGGCTACTATGCGGCACACCTTCGAGCAAGGGGCGGACGTCGTGCGCCGTCACCGTACTCAACCGACCGGCTGGTCATCTCCGGATCCTGCGCTGCCGAGGATTCACCGCCCTGTAGTAGAGAGAACGTTCTATATACTGGCGGGATGACGAAGGCGAAGAACGCGCCTGCACCGGGTCGTCGGTCCGAGGCGCGCGAGAGACTGCTGGCCACGGCGAGCCGGCTGTTCTACACCGAGGGCATCCGGGCGGTAGGCGTCGATCGTGTCATGGCCGAGGCGGATGTCGCCCGAGGCACCTTCTACCGGCACTTCCAGGGCAAGGATGATCTTGTGTGCGCCTACCTCGAGGCCAGAGATCACGACATCCGCGCCGGCTTGGCCGCAGCCAGGAAAGAAGCCGATACACCCGCGGCGTTCCTCGAGATGGTGGCGCACAACATCGCCGAGGAGATGTGCCGCGAAGGTTTCCGTGGATGCCCTTTTATCAACGCCGCGGTCGAGTACCCAGAGCGGGATAGTTCGGTCCACCAGGCGGTAATGGCATACCGGGACGCATTTCACCAAGTGCTGCAGGACGCATTCCGGCAGGTCGGGGTGTCCGACTTCAGCCGGTCGACCGAGGCGATGGTGGCATTGCGCGACGGGTCGATGGTGGCTGCTTATCTGGGAGATCCGAAGACAGCCAGCGACACTTGGAAGGAAGGTGTCGCCGCTCTTCTGACCATGAACTGACCGCTGCGCCTGATGCGCATGCGCTGTATCGAATCCAATCGACCAACTGTGGACTGCGCTGAACGAGACCGGGTAGGGCGACGCTCTGATCCGGCCTGAATTGCCCCGCACTCCACGTCACCGCACCGATTCCACCGCCCCTGCCGCTGCGCCGCCAAGGCCCGGCACGACGGGCACCCGCCTATCGCGGCATCGCCGCATCCGGTCCGGCATGTGACACGCGCTTCACCTCCACCGCTTGCTCGAGCGGCCGACCTTCTCCTAGTATTCAAGTGAACAGACCGTTCTATCTACTGGAGTCCTGATGGCAAGAACCCGAACCGGCGCGGCCGGCACAATCGTGCTGATCCACGGCCTCTGGATGAACCCACGCAGCTGGGAGAAATGGGCAAATCGCTTCGAGGAGCAGGGCTATCGGGTCCTTGTCCCTGCATGGCCGGGCTTGGCAGGCGAGGTGGAAGAAATCAGACGCGATCCAGCGCGCGTCTCCGGATTGGGTCTACCCGAGGTGATCGCGCACTACGAGGAGGTCATCCGAGACCTGGATGAGGAACCCATCATCATGGGGCACTCCTTCGGCGGCGCTATCACCCAGATCCTGCTCGATCGGGGCTTGGGCAGCGTCGGTGTGGCCATCAGCTCGGCGGCCGTCAAAGGCGTGCTCCCCTTGCCGTACTCCACACTGAAGTCGGTGTGGCCGGCCCTTCGCAACCCCGCCCGCATGAACAAGGCAATCACTTTGACACCGCGGCAGTTCCACTACGCCTTCACCCATACGCTCACCGAGGCGGAGTCCGCCGCCGCTTACGAGCGCTACCACGTGCCGGGCTCGCCGCGCGTGCTCTTCCAAGCAGCACTCGCCAACTTCAATCCGCGCGCCGCTACCAAAGTCGACTTTCGCAACCCACAGCGGCCACCGCTGCTGTTCATCGCTGCCGAGGCCGACCACATCTCGCCGCCGAACATCAATAAGGCCAACGTGCGACTGTTCCGCAAGTCCTCCGCGATTACCGACTATCACGAGTTCCCGGGCCGCACCCACTTCATCGTCGGCCAAGAAGGCTGGCAGGAGGTAGCCGACTACGCGCTCGGCTGGGCTGCCCACCACAGCAATACCCCTGTCTAACGGTGCACTGCTCTTCCGACCGCGGCTGGACCGGTGCACCACGCGAGCCCCGCCCGCCACGGGCTCAGGACGACCTCGCCGACTCAGGCGCCGGCCGCCCGGCGTTCCTGCCGTGAACATCCAGCGGCTCGACGAGCCGGCCACTGGCACTGATTCTTCGGTCACCACGCTATTGCAAGACTTCCCGCAACCCTTTTCCGACAACTCTTACGGAGGTTCCTCATGACCACCATCGTTCTGGTCCACGGACTTTGGGCCGACGGCTCCTGCTGGAGCGAGACGATCACCGAGCTACAGGCGTTGGGACACGCACCCGTGGCAACCCAACTCACCCTGGAGTCGATGGAGCAGGACATTGCTTCCGTACGCCGGACGCTGTCCACAGTCGATGGGCCGGTGCTGCTCGTCGGCTGGTCGTATGGCGGTGCGGTGATCACCAATGCTGCCCTCGGCCAGGACAAGGTCCAGGCGCTGTCGTACATCGCGGCGTTCGTGCCCGACGAGGGCGAGTCGGTGAGCGATATCGCCCGCCGACGCCCGGGCACCGTGCTTCCGGAGCCGCTGCGGGTTACCGAGGATGGCTATTCCTATATCGATCGATCTGCCTACGGCACCGTCATAGCCGCCGACGCCTCCGCCGAGCGCACCGCACTCGCGAGCGCGGTGCAGAAATTTGCCCGTCTCGGCATCGACGGTGCCCCCTCCGGCCCGGCCGCCTGGCGAAATCTGCCATCGCACTACCTGGTCGCCACCGAGGACCGGGTTCTGCCCGCCGCCACACAACACGAGCTGGCCGCCCGCGCCGGCGCCGAAACCACCGAGTGGGCGACCGGACATGGGCCGATGTACGGCCGCCCGAAGGAACTCGCCGCCTACCTCGACAGCATCACGAAGAGGATCTGACGCGGGCACTCGGTTCGGCTGAGCATTCTGCAACGATCCGGCTTCCATGTTTCGCACGCGCCGGAGGACCGCTCACCGCGGTACTCCGGCGCGTGCGATCAGCGGGCCAGCGGGCCACCTCGGCCAGGATCATGGTCACGATGTCCGAACGCTTGCTGTTCCGGCAGCGAGCTGGGTAACCGTGATCAGCCGAGCCGCACAACCGGTTTCGCGGCGGCCAGGTCTCGCTCGATACCGCGGGCGGCTTCGAGCAGCGGTGGTATCAGGTCGGTTCGGATCTCTTCGATAGTGCGGCGGCTCGCGTGCGTCGAGATGTTGACTGCGGCGATCACCGCGCCGTCTGCGCCGTGCACGGGAACGGCGGCCGAGCGCAGGCCCTCTTCGAGCTCTTGGTCGACGATCGAATAGCCCCGAGCCCGAACGCTTTCCATTTCGGCGCGTAGCGCGGCAGGGTCGGTGAGCGTCTTGTCGGTGAACGGTTCCAGCGCGGTCCGCGACAGGTAGTCGTCCAGGTCATCGGCTCGCAGTCCGGCCAGCAGAACATGCCCCATGGAGGTGGCGTGGGCCGGAAAGCGGGTGCCGACATTGATGCTGACGGTCATGATGCGGGAGGCGGCGACGCGGGACACGTAGACGATGTCCCCGCCGTCGAGTACCGATACCGAGCTCGATTCACGCACCTGGGCCGAAAGCCGCTCGAGACGCGGCTGTGCCACCTCCGGCAACGTCATGCTCGACAGGTAGGAGTAACCGATCTCGAGCACCTTCGCGGTCAGCGCGAAGCGCTTTCCGTCGGAGCGGACGTAGCCGAGATCGGCCAAGGTGAGCAGGAAGCGGCGGGCGGCAGCGCGGGTGAGCCCGGTTCGCCGTGCGACATCGGAGAGAGTCAGCTCCGGCGTTCGCGGACCGAAGGCCGTGATCACCGCCAACCCGCGCTCGAGCGACTGGACGAAGTGAGCGCCGCGGACGATGTCGTCAGCCGAGTCGTCGGGCCTACTGCCGGTCATTCTCTTCCTCCTCGTCGTACAGCTGTCAGTCAGCCGGGGCCCGCACTCCGTGCACCGATCGACCGTTCAGGCATTCTCGTTCAGATGCTGGAGAATGAGAGCATCGACCTGCTCGGCTGCCTCGACATTGGCCAGATGAGCTCCCGGAGTGACTATTTCGAACCGAGCGCCGGGCACGGCCGCGGCGATACGCCTTCCGTGCTCGGGTGGCGTGGCCGGGTCCTCGGCGCCGGAGATGACGAGGGTGGGCGCAAGGATGCGCGGAAGGCCGGCTTCGATATCCATCGATTGGATGGCAGCGCAACACGATGCGTAGCCGTCCACCGGCTGTCCCGCGATCATGTCCCCGTAGTAGCGCACGAGCTCGGGATTGGCCGCCCGCCACTCCGGAGTGAACCAACGCGGCACCGTGGTATCGGCGATAGCCCGCATTCCTTGCGCGCGTACCGTTCGTATGCGATCGGCCCAGGCGCTTGCCGGCAACTGGGCGGAGGTACAGAGCAGCGTCAACGTTTTCAGGCGCTCGCCGACCTGCTCTGCCAACCACATACCCACCATGCCGCCCAGCGACAGACCAACCCAGTGGGCGCGTTCGATCCCCAAGCTGTCCAGCAGCGTCAACACGTCGCCGCCCAGGTCGGCCATGGTGGACGGCCCGTCCGGCACCGGCGAGGCACCATGGCCGCGGTGGTCGTACCGCACCACCCGATAGCCGGCCTTGCTCAAGGATGCTGCCTGGGGAGCCCACATTCGCAGATCGCTGCCGATCGAGCCGCTGAGCACAACCGGAATGCCGTCCTCGGGGCCCGTGACCTCGTGGTGCACTGCGAGACTCATTGCGCCGCCTCGAGAACTACGGCCAGACCTTGGCCGACTCCGATGCACAAGGCGGCCAGTCCCCAGCGGCTGCCGCTGCGCCGCATTTCTCGGGCGAGCTGAATGAGCAGGCGACCGCCGGAAGCACCGAGCGGGTGCCCGATCGCGATCGCCCCGCCGTTGACATTGACGATGGCCGGGTCGAGGTCGGGCCAGTCCGACTGGCAGGCCAGCGCCTGCGCGGCGAACGCCTCGTTCAGCTCCACCACGCCGAGATCGCTCCATCCGATTTCAGCGCGCTGCAAGGCAATTCGCGCCGCCGCTACCGGGCCGATGCCGAACACGTCCGGGTCGACGCCCGCCGCGCCTCGCCCCGCGATGCGCGCGAGCGGCGCACGGCCGAGACTGTCCGCCACCGTCTCGTCGCCGAGCAGCAGTGCGGAAGCACCGTCGTTCAGTGGCGAGGAATTGCCTGCGGTAACGGTACCGTCGGACCGGAACGACGGTTTCAGCCCGGCCAGGATTTCCACGCTGGTGTCCGGGCGCAGCGATTCGTCGCGGAGCAGCTTGGTGCCGGGCACCGTGACCACGTGATCGTCGTAGAAGCCGTTGTCCCACGCCTTTGCGGCCAGTTGGTGGCTGCGGAAGGCGAATTCGTCCTGCGCGTCGCGCTCGATTCCGTACCGACGGGCGAGGATTTCGGTGCTCTCACCAAGCGACACGGTCCACTGCGCCGGCATGGCCGGATTGACCAGCCGCCAGCCGAGCGTGGTCGAATGCAAAGTTTCGTTGCCAGCGGGAAACCCCTTGCCGGGCTTGGGCAATACCCACGGCGCGCGGCTCATGGATTCCACGCCGCCCACCACAACCTTGGTGGCATCACCGGTTTCGATCAATCTGGAACCGAGCATCGCGGCATCCAGGCTCGATCCGCAGAGCCGGTTGACCGTGCTACCGGGAACGGAGGTCGGCCACTCGGCCAGCAACGTCGCCATGCGAGCCACATTGCGATTGTCTTCACCGGCCTGGTTGGCGGCGCCGAAAATCACCTCGTCGATGCCGGCGGGATCGAAGTCATTGCGGTCGGCGAGCGCACGAAGCACATGCGCGCCCAGGTCGTCGGGTCGAATCGCGGCGAGCCCTCCGCCATAGCGCCCGAACGGGGTGCGGACACCGTCATAGAGAAACGCTGATGTGGTCATCACGCTGCCTTCAGTGCGCGCAGGGCGGCCAGTTCCGCCGCGGTGGGGGGTTCGGTGGTTCGTAGTTCGGGCGCGACGCGCAGATCCCAGCCCGTGGCATCACGTACCTGATCGACGGTGACACCGGGGTGCACTGAGGTCAGTACCAGTTCACCGGTCTCGTCGGGCTGCATCACGCCGAGATCGGTGATCACCAAGGTTGGTCCGGCGCCGCGCATTCCGAGCTGGGCGCGCAGTCCGTCGCCACGTCCGTGGCCGAGCGAGGTGACGAAATCGACACGGTCGACGAACGCTCGGCGGGACTGGCGCACCACGACGAATACTTCACCGCAGGATGCCGCGATCTCCGGTGCCCCGCCCGCTCCAGGCAGTCGGACCTTCGGGTCCGCATAGTCGCCGACAACGGTGGTGTTGATATTGCCGTATTTGTCGATCTGTGCCGCGCCGAGAAAGCCGACGTCGATGCGGCCCGGCTGTAACCAGTAGTTGAATACCTCCGGCACGCTGATTACCGCGTCGGCGGTTTCGGCGAGAATCCCGTCGCCGATCGAGGCGGGCAGCCGGTACGGCTTCGAGCCGAGTGTGCCCGACTCGTAGATGAGGACCAGTCCCGGCGCGTGTGTGATGCGGGCGAGGTTGGCCGCGGTCGACGGCAGGCCGATGCCTACGAAACAGCGCTTATCGTCGTGCAGCGCCCGGGCGGCCGCCACACACATCATGTCGTCCGAGGAGTAGTCCAGCTCCGGTGCGGTGCTGAGGGTTTCGCTGCCAGTCATGCCTTGGTCCCCATCGTCGTGGTGTATACATGCTCGTCGAGCCAGCGGGTGAAGGCTTCTCGATCGCGGCTGATCGCATCCCACGCCGCGTAATAGGCGTTGTCACGCTCGGAATACCCCTGTGCGTAGGACGGGTGGGCCCCACCGGGCACCTCCGCGACCGCGGTGACCGCCCAGGACGGCAGGACGATCGCGCCGGGCGTCGGCGTCAGTTCGTCGACGATCTCCTCAACCGTCACCAGGCTGCGGCGCGCCGCGAGCACCGCCTCCTTCTGCACCCCGAGCAGTCCCCATATCTGTACGTTTCCGCGCCGGTCGGCGCGCTGCGCGTGCACGATGGCGACGTCCGGATTGATCGCGGGCACGGCGGTGAGCTGCTCGCCGGTGAACGGGCAGGTGATCGGTTTGATGCTGTCGGTCACCGATGGCAGATCCGTGCCGACGTAGCCGCGCAACACCGCGAACGGCAGACCGGACGCACCGGCCACGTATCGGTTGGCCATACCGGCGTGACTGTGTTCCTCGATCTCGAGCGGCACCGGCCAGGCGTGCTGCACCGCATCACGGAATCGATGCAGCGAACCGACGCCCGGATTGCCACCCCAGGAAAAGACCAGCTTTCGAGCGCATCCGGCGCCGATCAACTGGTCGTAGATGATGTCGGGCGTCATACGGACCAGGGTCAGATCGCGCCGACGCTGACGAATGATCTCCTGGCCCGCGGCGACCGGAATCAGATGGGTGAACCCTTCCAATGCGACCGTGTCGCCGTCATGGACCAGCTCCGCCACCGCCGCTGCAAGGGACGAAATCTCGGCCACGCATACTCCTTGTCCGATTTCGAGAATATGCCGAACCACGCTAGATTTTGTGCGCAATCCGAACATATGGTTGCTATGCGAACATTGTAGCCATCAATGGCCCCTTGATTCAAGGCCGAGACGGGTGCGCCCTGACGCCTGACACAAAGAACGGGCCGCGGCGACAGTCCGGCAGGGCAAGCGCGGCCGCCAGGGCCGCCGAAGTGGCGGCGTATTCACGAATCCGTTGTCTTACTGAATATTTCGCAAGGCGGCAAGTTCGCCTCGGGACCGGATTCCGAGCTTGGAGTAGATCCGGGTCAGGTGGTACTGGACAGTTTTCGTCGAGACGAACAGTTCTGCCGCAACCTCCCGGTTGGACATCCCCCTGGCCACCAATTCGGCGACCGTCTTCTCCTGCGGCGTGAGCTCATCGACCGCGCGTTCGGCCCGATGGACACGGACACCCCCAGCTTTGTGCTCACGATCGCAACGAATCACATAGGTCTGTGCGCCAAGGGCGGCGAAAATGTCACGGGCAGTCGTGAATTCCGCGTCAGCATCCCGTCGTTTCCCGGCTCGGCGCAGGATTTGACCGTAACTGAAGGTCACGCGGGCTCGGTCATAGCGCAAAGGCAGCCCGTCGAGCTGTTGCAGCGCCGTTTCGAAAGCCGTCCTCGCGCCATCGAGATCACCGCGAGCGCCGAGCAGATACCCACGAGCCCCGCCCAATCTGGCCTGAGCCGAGATCCGGCCGAGTTCGGCCGCGCGGCGCTCATGGATGACCAGGAAGGCGTCAGCGTCTTCGTACCGCCCCTCAGCGATCAACGCGTATGCGTAGACATCCGCCCACGGCCATTGCCCCGGATCGTCGACATTGCCCCGCGCCCACGGTTCGGTCAGTGGGCGCAGGGCACGCAACACGCCCGCCGCGTCGGCTCGCGCCTCAGCCAACTGAGCACGCGCCAGACATGCGGGAACACGCATGATTTCGTAATCCTGCAGACCAGCGTCAGCGCGGCGCAGCGCGGCGTCGGCCTGCTCCCATTCACCACGCAGGGTGTGCACTGCCACTGCTGTCCACTGCACCAGCGGATCGAACAGCACCATGCCGGTCCGGTCGACGAGCTCGGTGGCTTCGCGAGCGGTGCGCAACGCGTCCTCCCAGTCGCCGGTGAGAAACCGCACCCTGGCCAGCCATGCCCGCGCCCACAACGAAATCCGCGTGGACCCGCCGAGAAATGTGGTGGGGACCGCCGTTTTGAAGTCGACGCGGGCGTCGTCGACGGCATCGGCGAGCAGATTCACCCAGCCGCGACCGATCGCGACGCGCTGAACTTGAGCACCACGCCGGGCGTGGTCTCCCAGCTCCCGATAGGCGCGCTGAGCAGCCTCGATATCGCGATACGCCAGGCCGATACCGCGAATAGCAGAGGCCTCGACGGCTGCCGGAGAATCCGCGTCGACCAACCTGATCGCCCGATCCGCCCACCTCACCAAGTCCTCAGGGCGACACCGGCACAGCGCGTGCAGCACATAGCGCTGACAGATCAGCGCAGCGACGTCGGGCTCGCGTCGGCTGTTGACCAGATCCCAAGCCCGGCCGAGACGATTCTCGGCCTCCGCCGGCCGACCGCGTACTATCGCCAGATATCCCAAAACAGCATTGCGCAACGGGGTTTCGCGCAAGCTCTCCACCTCGGGCACCAGGGCTGCCGCACCGAGCACATCACCGGCGCCGATCAGGGCGTCGACTGCCCTGGTAAGACGGCTTTCCCGCAGCAACCGATCCTCGGTGAGTCGGCCGGAATCCCAGAGCAACCCCGCTGCCGCCCCCCAGGCGCCTTCCGCTGCCCGCTCAGCCGCCAACGTGTCGAGCCGATGCGCCAGAGCCGGATCAGGTACCGGTGCGGCGGCGACCAGAAGCCGCACCTGCAGGAGCGGATCATCGACCAACTCGGCAGCCTTCCGGCGCAAGACCGACGCCGCGGCCGGGCCCATGAAGGCGAGCACCGCCGCCCGCACCATCGGATCCGGCGGCCCGACTTCGGTGAGACCGCGGGGCCCGAGCACGACGAGCCCCGCTTCGACCGCCTCGTCGACGACGGCGAGCAAATCGCCGTCGATCCCGGCGAGGCGGGCCGCGTCGTGCACCGCGGTACCCGGCCCGAGTACCGCGACGGCCTCGACGAATATCCGCGCTTGCGCCGCACAACAAGTCAGGGCCTCGGTCACCCTGGCCGCCACGGCCGCAGGCGCCGGCAGTTCTGGGTCGAATCGTTCCCAGGTCGAGCGGGGAACCTCCATCAGCATCTGTACGACATGGCGCGCTATGCCCTGCGTATGTGTCTGAAGAAGCTCAGCCATCGCCGGATGCAGTCCGATCCCGTACGCCGCAGCCACCTCCCCCACCTCCGCCGCTGTGAACGGCTCGAGCGAGATGACCACTGTCGAGATATGCTGCAGCAATTCAAGATTGGCGGCGGGAACCGCGGGGTTTCCGAAAACGATCGTCGCCACGATAAGAAATCCGCGCCCCGCGCGGTGGCGGACCGCGGATGCCAGCGCCTGCAGGGACTCCGGATCCGTCCACTGCGCGTCGTCCACGATGACCAGCGCTGTGCCGCCGAACTCGTCGAAATACCGGGACAGACGTTGCGCCACCTCGACCGGATCACCACTGGTGTCCAGCCCCGCAACCAACTGATCCAGCACCCCATACCGGCGGCACAGCTCCCAAGGCGCGGCCACAGCCCGCAGCACCGGTCCGTCATGGCGGGCCGCCAGCTCCTCCAGCAGCGTCGTCTTGCCGACCCCGGCCTTCCCGCCGACGAGCGCGCAGCACGAATCGCCCTCGCCGGCCTGCCACAGAAGACGGGACAAGCTGGCAAGGGCGGTGTCACGTGCGATCACCGACGGACGCAGCCGGGTCATTCCACCACAGTATCGTTCGACCGACGGCGGTGTGGCCACCAAGGTCTGTGGCCACACCGCCGATTCATCGCCGGTCGCAACGAGCTCAGCCGAGATCGCCGCCCGCGACAGGCAGTACAACACCGGTGATGTAGGAGGCCTCGTCCGAAGCGAGAAAGGTGATCGCCGCGGCCTGCTCGTCCAGGGTGCCGTATCGCTTCATCGGGCTGGACGCCAGGGTCTGGTCGATGTGGGCCTGGAACCAGACCCGCTCCTGTTCCGTCTCCAGCGACGACCCGCCACGGGAGATCCGGCGCGCTGGCGCGGCGGTACCGCCCGGGGCGGTTGCCACCACTCGGATACCTGCATCGGCGTACTCGAGCGCAAGAGATGCGGTCAGGGCATTGACACCGCCTTTGGCGGCCGAGTACGGGATTCGGTGGATCCCACGTGTCGCACACGAGGACACATTGACGATGACACCGCTGCGTCGCTCGAGCATGTGCGGTAGTGCCGCGTGGGTGCACAACATTGTGGTCATCAACGAACGTGTGATCTCGGTGCGGATCTCCGCCTCGGAGAACTCGACGAACGGCTTGAACCAAATTGCGCCGCCGACATTGTTGATCAGCACGTCGATCCTGCCGAACTGAGCAAGGGTCTGGGCAACCGCGTGTGTTGCGCCATCGCCGGTCTCGAGGTCGGCGGTGACCGCCAGTACATCGCCACCGGAGTCGGTCAGCTCGTCGGCCACCTCGAAGACCAGATCCGAGCGGTCGACCAGCACAACACTGCCGCCCTCGGCGCTGATCCGCCGGGCAGTGGCCGCACCGATGCCCTGCGCCGCCCCGGTAACCAAGACCACCTTGCCGTCGAAGCGCCCCGGGCTGATGAATCGCGGCCGCCGCATGGCCTCGGCGTCGGCCATCGCCCGGCGCATCGTCACCTTGGAGCGTTCGGAGTGCTCGATGATCAACCGGCGCGCGAGCTGACGGTCACCGGCTTCGAACGCGGCGACCAGATCGAGATGATCCTGAGCGCAGCGGGGGTCGCACCACGTCGCGTTCCGTAGCGTCTCCTCCATGCGCCCGGTGACACCGAGGGCGCGATAGGCCTCCAGCAGGTGGGCATTGCCGGTCAAAGTGAACAGATACTCGTGAAACGCCGAGTTCGCTTCGGTGAATGCCGCGGCATCGACGAACCGATCACCGTCCAAGTAGATGGCGGTCGCTTCGGCCAGCAGCCGGTAACCGGAGAGCTGTTGTGCGGTGAGCCTGCCGAACGTGACCTCCAGCGCGCCCAGCTCGAGGGCGTGACGCGCTTCGAAGACGGCGTCGCAGTCGTGCACCGGCGGATGTTCCTCGCCGATCTCATAACTGGCGACCGCGTCCAGCACCGTGGGTTCGACCAGCGGCGCGATGTCATCCGATGGTGGGAGCACCTGCTGACCGGCCACGGCACGCGCCGAACCGACGGGCCGGATCGCATCGCCGGGATCAAGGGCACCGGCCGGACCACCGCCGGTCGACCATACGATTTGCCCGGCGATCGACCGGATCGTCTCCGCACTCTCGGGCGCGGACGGCGTCGGCGCTGCTGCCCCCAGTGATGCGACCGACGAGCCCGGGAAGATTTCCTGACCCGCGATCGCTCGGCCGCTCCCGAGCACAGCTTCCACCGAGTTCGGCGCGGCGGTCGATTCGGCGACCGCCGGACCGGCTTGGTGGAGGTAAGCATCGATGACGGATTCCACCTGCACGGGTGCGGCCGCGGATGGTGCCGATTGCGCGGTGGATGCCTCTGCTGCGGTCTCGGCCACATTCGTTACGACCGCGGCGTCCGACGAACTCCGCTCGGTTCCGGTCCCGGAGAGAGCGAATTTCTCGTAGTAGAAACCCGCCGGCACAATCCCATTCTCCGCCAAATGCTTTCGCACCGACTCGACCATGGCGGGCGGACCGCACAAGTACACCGCGGCGGCGCCGTCGTGCAGGTGCTCGTCGCGCATGAGGCTCGTGACGTACCCCTTGCTGGGGGCCGAACTGGCCGGGTCGGCAACACAGTAATCCCAGGTGAAGCTGTCGAGCTGCGCGGCCAGATCGGTAAGGGTCTGCAGCTCGGCCACATCTTCGTCGGTGGACACGCCGTATATCAGGTGTACCGGACGGGATGATCCCGTGTCGCGCAGGGACCGCACGATCGACAGAATCGGCGCCAGCCCGGTGCCGCCGGCCAGCAACAAGATCGGGCCGTCGCCCGCCCGCAGGAAGAAGCTGCCGTTGGGGCCGGTGAAGGTGAGATCGTCGCCCACCATCGCACGTTCGGTGAGGTAGCCCGACATGACGCCGCCAGGAGTCAGCTTCACCAGAAACGTGAGACGCTTGTCGTCCGGGGCGTTGCTGAAGGAATAGGACCGAGACTCCGACGTTCCCGGCACCGCGATATTGACGTACTGCCCCGGAAGGTACGCCAACCGCTCCCGGTCGGGGATCTCCACGGTCAGGCGAACGGTGGTCGACGTCAGTCGTTCCAACGCCGTGATCGTCCCGGTGAAGGTGGCCGCCTGGGTCTTGGCGACCGCCGACGTGCTCGCGATCTGCAGCACCAGATCAGATTTCGGCTTCATGCTGCACGGCAGCACATAACCCGCAGCCGCCTCGTCGGCGGTCAACGCGTCCTCGATATATGTGCCGCCGTCGTACTCGCCGGACTCGCACAGCGCCTTGCAGGTGCCGCAGGCTCCGTCGCGGCAGTCCAGCGGGATGTTGACGCGTTGCCGGTAGGACGCGTCCGCGACGGTCTGGTCCGCGGCACAGGTGATGAAACGCGTCACGCCATCCTCGAAGGACAACGCAATCCGGTAGGTCATTACAGGTACTCTCCGCGGGCTCAGAAGTGGTACACGTCGACGACGTGGTGGATGTAATCGTTCTTGAGCACCACTGTCTTGCGGCGGATCAACGGGGAATCACCCGAGAAGTCGATCGTGTAGAAGGAAGTGCCGTAGTACGGATCGACCGTCTTGTAACGGAAATACATTGTGTGCCAGTTGAATCGGACGTCGACGATATCGCCGCGCCGCTCGATGACCTCGACGTTGCCGATGTTGTGACTGGTCCGCGGCTCCGGAATGGAGGTCGCGCTGGACCGTTCGGTCCGGATGCGGAAGACCCGGTCCTCGAGTCCGCCCTTGTTCGGGTAGTAGATCAGCGAGATGTCGGTCTGCGGGTCCTCGGTCAGCAGATCGTCATCGCCCCATGCGGGCATCCAGTAGACGACGTCGTCGGCGTAACAGTCGAGCCACTTTTCGAACTCCCGGTCGTCGAGGTAGCGGGCCTCTCGGTACAGGAACTGTTCGATGTCGTTCTGGGTGATGAGCTTGGCGCCCGCAGCCACTGTGGCGTCAGCGGTGACAGTCATGGTGATGTTCCCCTCAGGCTTCGGCGCCGGTTGCGGCGGACTGGTCGGCGGCCGATCGAGCACGCTCACGTTCGACTGCCGCACGAATGACGGACAGCCAGTAGCCATGCTGCACCGGATAGAGGCCCTCGTCCTCGTTCTTCAGACCGGCCGACAGCACACCGTGCATGCCGAGCGACTCCGCGACGGGGTCGGGTCCGGACACCCAGTGCTGGGCGCCGCGGCTCATGTCGTTCCACGGCGCGGCGGTCGCCTGGAACGTGAGCTGGCAGGATCGGAATTCCTCGAGGTCATCGGGCGTAGCCATGCCGGAGGCGTTGAAGAAGTCCTCGTACTGCCGGATCCGCCAGGCACGCGACTCGGGGCTCTCCCCCTTCGGGGCGATGCAGTAGATCGTGACCTCGGTCTTGTCGTGGCTGATCGGCCGGAAGTGCCGGATCTGGGTGCTGAACTGGTCCATCAGGTAGACGTTCGGGTACAGCAGCAGGTTGCGCGAGCCTTTGACCATGAACTCGCCCTTGGCGTCGCCGAAGTTCTGCTTGAGTTCGTCCATCCGCGGCCACAGCGGCCGGTCCTGCGGGTTGGCCGCCCAGGTCCACAGGCAGAGGTGCCCATGGGGGTACGACCAGTAGCCGCCGCCCGACTTGCCCCACCCGCCCGCGTCGAGGGTCTTGGTGTCGTTCTTGGACTGACCGGTGTTGCGGCGCGCGGTGGTGGCGGCGTAGTTCCAATGCGTCGCGGTGACGTGGTAGCCGTCGGCACCGTTTTCGGCCTGCACCTTCCAGTTTCCGTCGTAGGTGTAGGTCGAGGAGCCGCGCAGCACCTCCAGGCCCTCGGGAGACTGGTCGACCAGCATGTCGATGACTGTGGTCGTGTCGCCGAGATGCTCGCCCAGACTCACCACATCAGCGTTCAGGCTGCCGAAGAGAAACCCTCGGTAGCTCTCGAAGCGTGCCACCTTGGTCAGGTTGTGCGATCCGTTGCTATCGAACGAATCGGGATAACCCGCGCCATCGGGATCCTTGACCTTCAGCAGCTTGCCGTCGTTACGGAAGGTCCAGCCGTGAAAGGGGCAGGTCAGGGTGAGGCGGTTGTCCGTCTTGCGGCGGCAGAGCATGGCCCCGCGGTGGGCACAGGCGTTGATCAGGCAGTGCAGCTCGCCGTCGCGGTCGCGCGTGATGACGATCGGCTGCCGTCCGATGTAGGTGGTGAAGTAGTCGCCCGGGTTCGGGATCTGGCTCTCGTGCGCCAGGTAGACCCAGTTGCCCTCGAAGATGTGCTTCATTTCGAGTTCGAAGATGTCTTCGTCAGTGAATATCTCGCGCTTGGCCCGGTAGATACCGGCCTCGCGGTCCTCGACGATCGCGTCATCGAGCACATCGGACAGATGGTCGAGCGTACTGGTCATTGAGTCCTCCAACAGCTTCGAGCGACTTCGCTCCGGCCGGCGGCAGCGCTCGCCGCCGTGGCGTGTTCGTCAATGGTGACAGGGTGTGACGGCGCTCACCCCAGGTGAATGCCCAGCTCTGGCCTGGACCCCAATTAATCATCCAAGCGTATCAATTGACGCATAATAAGTATTTGTCGGAACTGAATGCTTGTACCTACCGTGACTCAATGCACATATTCGGCGGGTTGCGGTGGAGCGAAAGGAGGTCCCCATGGAGCTACGTCACCTGCGTTACTTCGCGGCCGTCGCCGATACCTGCCACTTCGGCCGAGCAGCGGAGCGCCTGCATATGGCGCAACCGGCGTTGTCGCAGGCGATCCGACAACTGGAGACGGAGCTCGGCGCGGAGCTGTTCACCCGCACGACCCGCCACGTTTCGCTCACACCGGCGGGCGAGTTTCTGCTCGGCGAAGCCCGCCGAGTGCTCGCTATCGTCGATGAAAGTGTGCACGGCGTCCGCCGGATCGCCGAGGGCCGGCGCGGCCTGGTCCGCATGGCCTTCACCGGCACCGCAGTGTTGTCCCACCTCCCGCGAATCGCTCGCACGTTACAGCGCGATCTGCCCGGTATCGCACTCGAAGTCCATTCGGATCTACTCACCCCCGCGCAATGCGACCGGCTGCGCGACGGCAGCCTCGACTTGGGTATACTTCGACCGCCGGTCCGGGGCGACGGCATCGCGCTGCACACTCTCGAAGTCGAGCCGCTCGTGCTGGCCGTGCCCGTCGATCACCGACTCGCCCTCGAGCCCGTGATCGGGGTGGCCGACCTGCGCACGGAGAACTTCATCGCGTACGCCAGCCCGGACTCTGTGGTCAACGCGGCGGCGCAGCGCAGTTGCCGGGCCGCCGGATTCAGTCCGCACGTGGGGCACGAGGCGGCAGGTACCGCTGTGCTGCTCGCACTGGTAGCAGGCGGGCTCGGCATCGCAATCGTGCCCGCATCCGCTCGCGCGCTGCCGCTGGCCGGAGTCGTATTCCGTGATCTGCTCGACGCCGAGCCGGTCGAATTGGCGCTGGCCTGGCACCGCGATGACGACTCCGCGGCAGTCGCCTCTGTTCTCGACGTCCTCACCGACGCCCTGGCGTCGGCCCCGCAACCTACCGAGGTCAGCAGATGAAAATCACTGGCGTGGAAGCGATTCCGTTCGCCATCCCCTACCGTAAGCCGCTGAAGTTCGCTTCCGGCGAGGTGCACGTCGCCGAGCATGTGCTGGTGCGGGTGCACACCGACGACGGCATCGTCGGTGTGGCGGAGGCGCCGCCCCGCCCGTTCACCTACGGCGAGACCCAGGACGGGATCGTGGCGGTGATCCAAAAGATCTTCGCACCCCAGATCATCGGACTGACGCTGCTCCAGCGCGAAACCATCGGCGCCCGGCTGGGCCGCACGGTTGGCAACCCGACCGCCAAAGCAGCGATCGACATGGCGGTGTGGGACGCGCTCGGACGCACCCTCGACGTCCAGGTCACCGATTTGCTCGGCGGATTCACCGACCGCATGCGGGTATCTCACATGCTGGGTTTCGATGATCCGGCCGCGATGGTCGCCGAGGCCGAGCGCATGCGCGACAGTTACGGCATCACCACCTTCAAGGTGAAGGTCGGCCGCCGACCAGCCGGACTCGACATCGCGGTGGTGCGAGCGCTGCGCCACCGGTTCGGTGCCGACATCGACCTCTACATAGACGGCAATCGAGGCTGGACCGCGTCCGAGTCCGCCGCGGCCATGCGGGAAATGTCCGAGCTGGGCCTGCTTTTCGCCGAAGAACTCTGCCCCGCCGACGACGTACTCGGCAGGCGGTGGCTGGTCTCCCGCTTGGACGTACCTTTCATCGCCGACGAGTCGGTGCCCACCCCAGCCGACGTCACCCGGGAGGTATTGGCGGGTGCCGCGACCGCGGTCAGCATCAAAACCGCCCGCACCGGATTCACCGGTTCGCAGCGAGTGCATCACCTCGCCGAAGGACTGGGACTCGAAGTCGTGATGGGCAACCAGATCGACGGACAGCTCGGCTCGGTCTGCACTGTGGCCTTCGGCTCCGCCTTCTCGCTCACTTCGCGGCGGGCAGGCGAGCTGTCCAACTTCCTCGACATGAGCGACGACCTGCTCACCGAACCACTGCAGATTCGTGCCGGCGAGCTCACCATCCGTCCGGGCGCCGGGCTCGGAGTCGACCTGGACCCCGAAAAAATCCGCCGCTACCGGCAAGACCACTGAAAACAGCCCTGGGAATCAAGGAGGATTCATGACCACAACCACCCAGCCGACAGCGGCCGCGTCAGGCGCCGGCGCCACCGCGCGCTTCAAGGCCGACAAGTCCGCCGGCGCCGCCGGGGCATCGAACGAGCGCGTGGATCTGCTTGCCCGCGAAGTACTCGGCGCGGTGCACAACACCATCCGCAAGCACAAGGTCACCTACGCGGAGTACAACGCTGTCAAGGCATGGCTGATCAAGGTGGGCGAGGACGGCGAGTGGCCGCTGTTCCTCGACGTCTGGATCGAGCATGTTGTCGAGGACGTCGCCACCGAGCACCGTAAGGGCAACAAGGGAACGATCGAGGGCCCCTACTATGTGCCGGGCTCTCCCGATTCCGGTTCGAGCGGAACGATTCCGATGCGGGAGAACGAGGCCGGCACCCCGCTGATCTGGACCGGCCGAGTTACCTCGACCGACGGCAGCGTCCTCGCGGGCGCCCGGGTGGAACTTTGGCACGCCGACGATGACGGCTTGTACTCGCAGTTCGCCCCGGAGATCCCGGAGTGGAACCTGCGCGGCACCTTCACCACCGACGCCGAGGGCCGATTCGAGATCCGCACCGTCCGCCCAGCCCCCTATCAGATCCCGACCGACGGTGCGTGTGGCCAGCTCATCGCGGCCGCCGGGTGGCACGCCTGGCGTCCCGCCCATCTGCACGTCAAGGTGTCCGCGCCGGGACATGAGCTGCTCACCGCGCAGCTGTACTTCCCCAACGACGAACACAACGACGACGACATCGCCTCAGCCGTCAAGCCCGAACTGATTCTCGATCCGCAGCCCGGACCGGACGGTGCCTCGCAGGTGGTCGAGTACGGCTTCGTCCTCGATCCGGAAAGCGTCTGAAAGACCCTGTCTACCAAGGAGTTCCACCCATGCTATTCCATGTCCGGATGGACGTGAACCTTCCTCACGACCTCCCATCCGACGTCCGGGCGGATATCGTCGCCCGCGAGAAGGCATACAGTCAGCAGTTGCAGCGCATTGGAAAGTGGCCGCAGCTGTGGCGGATCGTGGGCGAGTACTCGAACTTCTCGATCTTCGACGTCGAATCCAACGACGAGCTGCACGACCTGCTGTCCGGATTGCCGCTTTTTCCTTATATGGACATCAAGGTGACCCCGCTCGCGGGACATCCGTCCAAGGTAGACAACGCGAACAGCTGAACAGCGCTCGGAGAACGCCGCAATGGCCAGACCGGAATCCTGCCTTGGGGTCCGGTCTGGCCCGGCGTGCCCTGACCGGTTTGCATCGATGCCACGGCACGTGGATAATGCTCGGTTGCGCCCCCTGTCAGGTAACAAATTTTTTACTATCGTAAAAATCTAAATACTTACAGACAGAACATTGAACGCTTAGTACACTTTCCTTCAGTCGCCGGCTTCGGTCCGGCGGACACTTGACCATAGGAAGACCGTCGCCCCGTCGTGGTGACGACGAAGGAAAGAAATACGATGAATCAGTCACACAATGCTGTGCCGGCAAACGTCGTGTACACGGACGCCGAGGTGCTCGTCAGCTCGCAGCAGACCGGCGAGGCAATCTTCATAAACGACGGCCGAGTGGCCGCAGTCGGTTCCAACGACGAGGTGCTGGCAGCGGCCGGCACCGGCGTCGAGCGCAAGAGCCTGGACGGCGCGATCGTGATTCCGGGCCTCGTGGACACCCATCCGCACCTGATGCATTTCACCGCATTTCGGGCGAGCAGCCTCGATATCACGGATGCGAAAAGCCACCACGACATTGTCGAGGCCGTTCGAGCAGCTGCAGCGCAGACGCCCAAAGGCGAATGGATCCAGACCTCGCCAGTCGGCGAACCGCACTACTTCCTTCGTCGTTCAGCACAGGATCTCATCGAGGGCGGGTTGCCGGACCGAAATGTGCTCGATCGCGCGACCAGCGACCACCCGGTCTTGATTCGGGCCTGGGCCCCCCGGCTGCCCAACGTGATCGCGCTCAATTCGCTCGCGCTACAGGTACTCGGAATCGATGCGTCGACACCCGATCGGGTATCCGATGTCTGGATAGAAAAGGACAGCGACGGCAATCCGACTGGCATCGTCCACGGCAGCGTCACCTCCTACTACAACCAGGACGCGTTCTTCAACGACCTCCAGACGAAGATGCCACCGGTCATTCTGCCGGAGCGGGTTTTTCCGGCGATGATCGGTGCGATGGCGGAGTACAACGCCATGGGAATCACGACCATTTACGAGGGCCATGCGATGGATTTCCCACTCATCGACGCCTATCGTGGTCTGCACGCTCAGGGGCTGCTGACTCTCCGCGTGCAGACCGCGCCCGAACTGGAGGAAAACGCTTTTCCTGGCAGCCCGCTGTCGATCCAGGCGGTCCGCGAAAATCTCGAGCGGGCGCTCGCGATTCGCACCCTCGAGGACGACTGGCTGCGAATCGACGGCATCACCGCGACGATCACCGGTCCCTGTTCGGCCGGCTTCGCACGGTGGGACTCCGGCTACCAGGATCCCTTCGGCAGGATCACAAAGGGCCAGCGAAAAGTCGACGTCGAAAAGACCCGCCTGTTCTACGAGTTCTGCGCCGAACACGGCCTGCGGCTCAACGTGCTTTCCTTGACCCCCGATGAACACGACGAAAACATCGAACTCACCAAGGAGATGATGGCCAAGTACAACTTGGACCGAGTTCCCTGGGTGGTCCAGCATGGCATCTTCATGCGCGAGGAGCAGGCGAAGCAGTTCGCGGAGCTGGGCTTCAGTATGACTGCCAGTATGAGTTTCACTTTCGGTAAAGGCGATATGATCGCGGAGCGTATGGGCGAGGAGGCACTGAAACTGCTGAACCCGCTGCGCCACATGCTCGATTCCGGTGCTCCACTGGCCGGCTCGATGGACTGGGGTCCGGCGAACCCGTTCGAACAAATGCAGCTCGCCGTGACACACCGAATTTCCCCGAGCGGCCGATCCAACGCCGGACCGGGGCAAGTCATCACACGCGCCGAGGCATTCGACATGTGGACCTCCGGCGGATCGTCCGTTCTCGGCTGGGAAGGGATCGGCCGCCTGACTCCCGGCAGTCACGCCGACCTCGCGATCATCGATCGCAATCCCATCACTTGCAGCATCGATGCGCTGCCGTCAACTCAGGTACTCAGGACGATCGTCGGCGGCCGTGTCGTGCACGACACGCTCTGAGGCACCGGCCGGAAAAATCAAGAAGGACATTACATGACCGAAACAGCCGATCTGATCGTCACCAATGCCAGGGTCTACACAAGCGATCCGAGCAATGAATGGGTCGAAGCAATTGCTGTGAAAGACGGCAAAATCGTGGCATTGGGATCCGCGGAGTCGGTGAATTCATACGCCACACCCACTACCGAGATCATCGACGCCGCCGGGCGAATGGTGATGCCCGGACTGTGCGACGTGCATGCCCACCTCGGCATGGGCGGCGCGCAGATCGCATGGGAATTGAGCTTCGGGCCCGCCGACGGTCTGGAAGAAATCCTGGCAAAGGTAGCCGAGCGCGCGGCAACGGTCGGTCCGGACGAGTGGGTGATCGGCGGCATCGTCGGCAGCCCACTGCTGGACCAACTCGCCAAGGGTGGCTATCTCGAGAAGCTAGACGAAGCCGGCGCCGGACGGCCGGTCCTGCTTCGGGACGACTCGCACCACAACCGTTGGGTCAACTCCCGCGCGCTCGAAATCGCCGGTATCGGAGCGGAAACGCCCGACCCGGACGGGGGCACCTATGTGCGTGACGAGTCCGGAAACCTCACCGGGGTGCTCTGGGAGTCCGGGTGTGACGCCGTGGAGGAGGCGGCCGCACGGTCGATCGCGAATCCGGCCGAACGCGACGTCGTTTCGCTGCGAGCAGCGGTGAAAATGTTCAACTCCTTCGGTATCACCGCGATTCAGGATGCCGGAACCTCCGAGCGTGATCTTCGTGCTCTGAGCACTCTCGACGACAACGGTGAACTCACCGCGTGGGTCTTCGGCTCATTGCCGGCCAGGCCCTTCTTCGGCGAGGAATTCGTGGGCGAGGAATTGTTCGCGGCCTCGCGTACTTACCGCCGCACCCATGTCCGCCCGGACTTCGTCAAGCTGTTCCTTGACGGCGTCCCGATGACGCGGACCTCCGCACTCTTGCACCCGTACGTGTGCCATGGGGACCATGAGGACCCCGAGGACTCGGGCCCGCTGTTCTGGACCAGTGACGATCTGGTGGCGATTCTGCGGCGCTGCCGGGAGTTGGGATTGGGTGTGAAACTGCACGCCACCGGAGACCGCGCGGTGCGGCAGGCCCTGGATGCGATCGAGGTCATCCGCAAGGAGGACGGCGACGAGCAGAAATTCCAGATCGCGCATATCGCGTACATCGATGAGGAAGACCTGTCCCGCTTCGCGGAGCTCGACGTTGTGCCGGATGCTTCACCCTACATCTGGTTCCCCACACCGTTCGACGACAGCATCGCCAATCAAGTTCCGGCAGAGGTCCTGAAAAGGAACTGGCCCTTCCGGGATCTGCTCGACAGCGGTGCCTGCCTGTCCGGTGGATCGGACTGGCCGGTGGTTCCGATTCCGAGTCCCTGGATTGCGATGGAGACGATGGTCACCCGAGCCAATCCGGACCCCGCGGTGCCCGGTGAGAACAACCCGAGCCAGAGGATCGATGTTCGTGGTGCGATCAGCGCTTTCACCCGGAACACCGCTCATGCCATGGGATTCGGAGACAGCATCGGTGTACTCGGCGTGGGACGGTCGGCAGATTTCATCGTGCTGAATCAGAACCTGTTCGACATCGCGCCGAACGAAATCCACAAGACGCAGGTCGAATACACCTACTTCGGCGGCAAGCGCGTCTACGACCACATCGCCTGACGATCGTCGCCGGATACCGTAGCGGCCCGGTCGCCGATGCCTCGCAGCATCGGCGACCGGGCCGATCGTCGTAGCGGTATTGTCGTGGGGCAGGCCAGTCGATTCCTTGTGGCGCACACGCTGCCACGGTGTTGGCCGACGTCGCGAGTCGCGGCGTCGACCAACTATTCGCTTTACAGTCCGCTGACCAGTGCTTCTACGGCGTGCCGGATCTCACCGGACGTGATCCGCCCTTTGGCGACCTCGGCCAGGCCCGACCGCATAGCGCCGACCAGTAGTTGGGCGATCGCCGCTGGTTCCGCGGTTGTTCGCAAGACTCGCAGCCGCCGTTCCGTCGCAAGGTCGTTGGCGATCAGATCGACGATCACACGCGAGGCATGACCGCGAACCGGATTGAGTGCGGTGTCGAGCGCGGGATCGTCGATCGAGTAGAAACGACCGACCAAGGGCCTTTCACCGATACTCATCAGGGCTTCGGTCAGTGCCAGAATCCGGGCAGTGAAATGTCCTTCGGAGGCATAGACCTCGGTTGCCGTTGTGATCAGCTCGTTGTTGATCTGTTCGTACAACTCGCGGAAGAGCTCTTCACGCCCCTGAGGGAAGTAGGAATAGAGCGTCACCTTCGACGCCCCGGCCCGCGCGGCGATGGAATCGACCGTCGCCGATCCATACCCGGATTCGGCGAAGACCTCCAGTGCCGCATCGAGCAGCTCCTGTCGGGTGCGCAGCCGATTGCGTTCACGCAGCGACAGCGGTGCGCGGCTGCCGTCAGATTTCCCCTTGGGGGGCAAGCGAGCTCTCCTTTCCTCCGGTCACGGTCGTCTCCATTCGGACAATACCCGCGAAGTCGCGTGTTCTGCCCGGAGGTGGGGGGGGG
>NZ_JBQWRH010000026.1:0-62649 GCF_052545115.1 Nocardia glycosmidis
GTGTCACGGCCACCCGCCGCGTTCGGCTCGGCGCGCCGTCTCGGCTTCTGCCGCGCCGGCGTGCCCGTGACAGGCGTCGCGGTGGGCACGCTCGGCGAGACGACCGGAACGCCGGACGGACGGCGCGCGCCGGTGATCGCGATCAGCGTGTGGTCACCGGGACGCACCTCGACCCCATCGACCTCGACACCGGCCTTGCGTGCCATCGCCTCGACCTCGCGGCGCTCGTCGTCCATCACGAGCGTGACGACCACACCGTCCTCTCCGGCTCGTGCGGTGCGCCCGGCCCGGTGCAGGTAGGCCTTCGGTTCGGGGGGCGGATCGACGTGCACGACAAGCGAGATCCCGTCGATGTGGATGCCGCGCGCGGCGACGTCGGTGGTGACCAGCACCGGTACCGAGCCGTCGGCGAAGGCGGCGAGGGTCCGGGTCCGGTTGTTCTGCGCCTTGCCGCCGTGCAGCGCGCCCGCGGCGATACCTGCGCCGCGCAACTGTTTGGCGAGCCGGTCGGCGCCGTGCTTGGTGCGGACGAACATGATGGTGAGCCCGTCGCGGGCGGCGATCTCGGTGGCGACCGCCCGCTTGGCCACTTTGTCCCGTACGTACAGCAGATGGTGCGACATTGTGGCGACCGCCGCCGACGGCGGCGCGGTGGAGTGCGTGACCGGTGCGTGCAAGTAGCGCTTGACCAGCTTGTCGACATCGCCGTCCAGGGTGGCGGAGAACAGCAGGCGCTGACCGTCGCGCGGGGTGCGGTCCAGCAGCTTGGTCACCTGGGGCAGAAAGCCCATGTCGGCCATGTGGTCGGCCTCGTCCAGCGCGGTGATCGCCACGTCGGACAGGTCGGCGGCGCCTTGCGCGATCAGGTCGGCGAGCCGTCCCGGTGTGGCGATGAGCAGATCGACGCCGCGAGCGAGCCGGTCGGCCTGCCGTTTGATCGGTGTGCCGCCGACCACCGAGGCCAGACGCAGGCCGAGTGCGAGGGCCACGGCGTCGAGCGCCCGCTCGATCTGCGCGGCCAGTTCGCGGGTCGGCACCAGTACGAGTCCGCGTGGCCTGCCCGGCTTTGCCGGGGCGCCCGCCAGGCGGGTGAGCATGGGAAGGCCGAAGGCCAGGGTCTTGCCGGAACCGGTGGGGCCGCGCCCGAGCACGTCTTTGGCGGCCAAGACGTCCGGCACCGTGGCGGCCTGGATCGGAAACGGCGTCTCGATGCCGTCGCGTCGCAGTGCCTGCACGAGCACGGCGGGCAGGCCCAGGTCCGCGAAGGTCACGGTGGCCGCCGCGGCGACGGTGGTCGAGGGGGTCACGGGGTAGAAGTGCCTTTCGTCGCACAGCGTGTTCAACGCGGAACACGCTGTTCGGTGGGATCGAGAGCGGTGCACGGTGCTGTTCACCGCGCTGCGGCGCGGCGATGACGCGCCAGCGGCCGAGAGGGGTGCGGCCGACCGGGAGGCCGGGCCGAACGTCCAGGATACGTGGCCGCGGGTCAGCTGTGGAACAGCCGGCTCAGTTCCACGAGCCAAGGGACGGCCACGGCCTGCGTCGGCACCACCAGGATGGCGGCCGAGGCAAGGTAAGCGGCGGTGGCGACGCGCATGTCGCCGATCCGGTCGCTGAGCCGCTGGATGCGGATGAGCGTGGTGGGTCCGCCCGCGGCGAGGGCGCCCTGGGGCGCGGTGGACTTCGCGCACGCGACGAGGGCCCGGGCCAGCGGCTTGGGGCCGGTGACCTTCACGGCGGAATCGTCGGCGAGCAGTTCGATGAGCAGTTTCACCGAGCCGAGCGCCGCCTTGCTGCGCACCACCCGGGGGAAGGCCTCGTGCACTGCGGTGAACGCTTCCAACACCAGGTCGTGCCTGGCCCGCAGGTGTGAACGCTCATGGCTGACGATCGCGGTGATCTCGGCGTCGGGCAGTTTACTCAGCGTGCCTTCGCTGAGTACGACGCGCTGGCGCAGACCCGGCAGGCAATAGGCGATCGGCTCGGTGGCGGCCAGTACCCGGATGTCGGCCGCGCGCCGGCGCGGACCGCTCTGGTCGAGCAGATCGACGAGCATCCGGTGGCGCGCCCGCCGCCTGCGGGTGTGCACGCCGACCCGGATGATCGCGTAGATGAGTCGTGCGCCGATCAGCAACGTGAGCGCGAATACGAACACGTACGCCGACCACAGCGGCAGGCCGAGCGCGTCGATCTCGCGAGTCGGTGCGGTGGTCGGACGACCGTCCGGGCCGGGCACGAGCAATTGGGCAGCGATGGCCAGACCGGAGCCGAACGCGCTGAGCACAGCGGCGAGCGCGATGGCCTGCCAGAGCACGAGCGCGGCGCGGGGCGTCCGATAGGTCCAGGTCGCCCGGCTGAGCAAGGCCGGGGCAGGCCCCGCGAGAAGCAAAGCGAGTCCGGCGAAGACCGGCGCGGTTGCGTTCATCGACTCAGCTCACTGCGTTGTGGGGCCAGGGCGCCCGAGGAGCCTACACCGGCGGCGCCGAGTCCTCCTCGGTTGTTTCGAGCTTAGCGAGTGCTTCGCGCAAGGCGGCAGCCTCGTCCTTACCGACCTGTTCCACGAAGTGGACCAGGGCCGCGGCGCGACTGCCCGCTTCGTCGGCCTGTTGCAGTGCGTCGACCATCAGACTGGCCACGAGCTCGTCGCGGGTGTGCACCGGCGCGTAGCGGTGCGCGCGGTCGTCGCGCCGCTGGACGACGAGGTTCTTTTTCGCCAGGCGCTGCAGCACGGTCATGACCGTGGTGTACGCGAGCTCACGGCGTGCGGCGAGCGCCTCGTGCACCTGCCGGACCGTCTGTGGTTCGTCGGCCGACCACAACTGGTCCATGACCGCTTTCTCGAGTTCACCAAGACCTGCCATTCCACAATCTTAGGTACTCCACGACGCGATGCGTACTACAGGGTGTCGTAACTATCGAGTAGCTTGTGTGGTATTTCTCATAGCCGCGAATCCGGGCGCCGTCGCGGCGTCGGGACCGCCTGGCTTGCCCCGCACATGCCTGGCGCCGATCGGCACGATCATCGGGCGGCCCGACACCGGGTCCTCCAGCACCGCGGCGTCCAGTTCGAAGACCTCACGCAGCAGTTCGACGGACATCACCTCGGCTGGGGCGCCGCTGGCGACTACCCGGCCGGCGTGCATGACCACCAGTTGGTCGCTGTAGCGGATCGCGAGGTTGAGGTCGTGCAGCACCATGACCACGGTGCGTCCGAGGTCGGCGTGCAGCCGGTCGACCAGGTCCAGCACTTCGATCGAGTGGGCCAGATCAAGGTAGGTGGTCGGTTCGTCGAGCAGCAGGATGTCGGTGCCCTGGGCCAGGGCCATGGAGATCCAGGCGCGCTGTCGCTGTCCACCGGACAGTTCGTCCAGCGCGCGATCCGCCAGATCGGTGATCCCGGTGTGCTCGAGTGCGGTGGTCAGCTCGAATTCGTCCGCGGCCGACCACTGCCGGAACCAGGATTGGTGCGGATGGCGACCCCGTGCGACGAGATCGGCGACGGTGAGTCCTTCCGGGGCGATCGGCGATTGTGCAAGCACGCCGATCACGCGGGCTACGTCCTTGGTTCGCATTGTCGAAATAGCCTTGCCATCCAACAGGACTCGGCCTTCTCGGGGACGCAGCAGGCGGCCGAGGGAGCGCAGCAGCGTGGACTTTCCGCAGCCGTTGGGCCCGATCACCGTGGTGATCACGCCGGGCAGGATGTCCAGACTCAACTCCTCGACGATCACCCGTTCGCCGTAGCCGAGGGTGACGCCATCGGCGCTGAGCCGGCGTTGCGGCGTCGGCTTCCGCATGGTGTCGGGGGTGGGGTCCACGATCGTCACGACAGCGTCGCCTTCCGGTTCATGCGAACGAGCAGATACAGCAGGAATGGACCACCGAGAACCGCGGTCACGACACCGACCGGCAACTCGACCGGGAACACCGTGCGCGATGCGGCATCCGCGCCGATCACCAGGATCGAGCCGATCAGGGCTGCGCCCACGAGCGGTTCGCCGGGCGTGCTCAGCAGGCGGCGGGCGATCTGCGGTGCGGTGAGCGCGACGAAGCCGACCGGCCCGGCCGCCGCGGTGGCCACCGACGCGGCGACCACCGCAGCGCCGATCAGCACTGCCTGCTGCGCCTGGATCCGTACGCCGAGCGCGCGCGTGGTCTCGGCGCCGAAGCGCAGTGCGGCCAGTGTGCGAGCGGAGCCGAGCGCGATGACGGCGGCGACGGCCGCGCCGATCGCCGTGGACGCCGAATGCGCGGAGTCGGCCGAATTCAACGATCCGTTCAGCCACAGTTGCGCGCGCTGGGCGTCCGCGAGGCTTGCGCGGGTGAGCAGCGAGCTTATGCCCGCCAACAGCAGTGCGTTCACACCGACGCCGATCAGCACCAGTCGCAGCCCCGTGACCCCGTGCGTTCCGGTGGGACTGCGCCCCCAGGCGAGCACATATATGGCCACTGCGGTGAGCAGGCCACCGGCCAGCGCGGCCAACGGCGTGCCCACCGAGATGGCCAGTCCGGTGCTCGCCCCGCCGCCGGCGACCAGTGCGGCGACCGCGCCAAGGCTCGCGCCGGAGGTGACACCCAGCATGTCCGGGGCAGCCAATGGGTTGTGCAGGATGGACTGGGTGATCGCCCCGGACAGGCCGAGCGCGAACCCGACCACCAGTGCGGTGAGCACGCGCGGCAGCCGCGACTCGAGCACAATGAACCGTTGGGCCTTCGTACCGCCGCCGGCCAGCACGTCCAGCACCCGCCCGAGTGGCAGGCGTGACTCGCCGACCGCGAGGTCGAGGCACAGTAGCCCGAGTACGATCGCGGCGAGCAGCGCGACGATCAGAACCATGGTCGGTCGCAGCGCCACCGAGATCGGCCCGACCCGCAGAGCCGGCCGCGTGCTCGTGGTCGACAGCGAAATCGTCACCGGATCACCAGCTTTCGCGATACCGGCGCCACCGTCTCGACGCCCCGAAGTGGTCACGGGATCACCAGCTTCCGGCGGCGAACGAACACGAGGAACAACGGCGCTCCCAGCACGGCGAGCATCACTCCGACCTCCAGCTCGCCGGGGCGGACGACCAGGCGGCCGATGATGTCGGCAACCAGTAGCAGCAGCGCGCCGACGAGGCCGGAACAAGGGACAAGCCGGCGATAGTCCGGCCCGGTGACCATGCGCGCCAGATACGGGACGGCGAGGCCGAGGAACGCGATCGGCCCCACCGCCGCCGTCGCCGATCCCGCCAGCAGCACGACGGCCGCCAGTCCCAGCGCCCGGCTGCGGCCGATGTGCACGCCCAGCCCGCGCGCGACCTCGTCGCCGAGACCGATCAGATTCAGTCCCGGCGCCGCGATGACCGCGAGGAAGGCGCCGGCCGTCAGGAACGGAAGTACCTGCCAGAACACCGTGGCGTCGCGGCCCGCGACCGTGCCGACCACCCAGAATCGGTAGGTGTCAAGGGCGGCGGCGTCGAACAGCACGAGGGCGTTCGTCATCGCCTGCAGGAATGCGGTCACCGCCGCGCCCGCGAGCACCAGACTGAGCGGGCTCGCCTTCCCGCCGCCCACGGCCGAGGCTCCGAACACGACGACCCCGGCCAGCAGTGCTCCGGCGAACGCGAACCAGATGTACTGCTCCGGCGCGCTGAACCCGAACAGATAAACACTCAGGGCCGCGAGAAAGGCCGCGCCCGAGTTCAGGCCGAGCAACCCCGCGTCGGCCAAGGGGTTGCGGGTGTAGCCCTGGATAAGTGCTCCCGCGATGCCCAGCGCCGCACCGCAGACCAGCGCGAGCGCGGTTCGAGGCAGGCGCAGCCCGCGCACGATCTGTTCTTCGGTGAAGCCGGCCGCGCAGGTGAAGGGGCCGCCCGAGCAGGTAACCGCGTGATGCACGGCGTCATACACGGTTCCCGGCGCGAGCGAGCGTGCGCCGACCGCGATACCGGCCACGACGGCGAGCAGCAGCGCGGCGGCGGTGAGAAGCCCGGAGATACGACGCCGTCTCACGGTGGCAAGGAAGGTCACGACGGCGAACTGCTCCTGAAATCAGCGGGTACGATTGCGAAGTCTGGTAAGCCTAACCTATCTTCGCTGTCGAAGTGCGCGACCGGAAGCCTGTCGCGCATCGCGACGGGGCCGATCCCCGAGGAGGTTCGATGACCGAGCTCATCACCATGCCCCAACGATCGACGGTGGCGTTCGGACGCGCCGGTGCCCGGCTCCGCACGCTGCAACCGGAGCATCCGCAGGTCTACGCCGTGGCCGCGATGGCTGAGCAGGGCAAGCGGCGCTGGTGGCGACTGTCGGACGGCGTGCGCGAGGGCCGCGTCGAACTCATGTACCGGCGTCATGCGGCGGAGATGATCAGCGCGGATATCGCAGCGGAAGTGGTTGCGACAGCGCTGATTCACGCGATTGTCGGCCGGGTGGTCGCATTGCTGGTCACCCAGGAGCGTGCGTGGGATCCGGGACTGGAGAACCTTTGGATGCACACCGACAACGACGGTGGCATCGATTGGGCGGGCTTGTCGGACACGACGATTCGTGTGATCGATGGCGATCCGTTCGCGGGCGAGGCGGGGGTGGTCGTCCTGCCCTGCGCGGAGGCGATGTATGTCTGGCTCGCGCACCGCTGTGCGTCCGCGCTGACGGTCGTCCAGGAGGGCATGGTGCGCTGCTCCGGATTGAGTCGCCGCCGGTTCTGGTCGCTTGTCGTCGAATCTATCGCGGGCACCTCGGCATATGTACCGGATCTCGCGCGGACGGATTCGGTCGTCGGGGCGCAGCGGGGTCGACGGCTGCTGGCGGCCATGGCCGAACGCGGCCTCCCGGTGCGCCGATCAACAGGTTGCATAGTTAGGTAAGCCTACCTATACTTGAGCTCGGTGTACGGATCGTCGGAGAGTCCCGAGGGCTGCGGTGACCCCCGATCCTTTGCCGCGACGGGCCCCGCCTACTGGTGGGGCCTGTCGCTCTGTTCCCATCTGACAGGCGGATAAGGCCGCTGCGTCGATCGTCGGCCACTATGCGACAGTGGATGCATGACAAAGCAGGAGAATCGGCAGGTCGGCTGGCTGTCGGACGTCACGCCCGAGCAGATGAACGAATACAGCGAGGGCACCTTCGCCGACTTGATCGGCCTGCGCTTCACCGAGCTGTCCCCGGACCGCGTGCGCGGCGAGTGGGTCGTCAAACCGCACCTCTACCAGCCCGCGGGCATCCAGAACGGCGGCGTGTACTGCACCGTCATCGAAACGCTCGCCAGCACCGGGGCCGGGGCCTGGTTCGGCGACCAGGGCACCGTGGTCGGCGTCAACAACAACACCGACTTCCTCCGCGCGGTACACGAAGGCACGCTGACCGGCGAGGCGACCCCGCTGCATCGCGGCAGGCTCCAGCAGTTGTGGCAGGTCGTCATCACCGATGAACAGGACCGCACCGTCGCGCGCGGCCAGGTGCGCTTGCAAAATCTGCCGCACCGCGGCTGAACCCGCTCATCCGGCGGGAATGGAACAGGCGCGCTGGCCCGCCGCCGCGCAGTTCGGCGGGCCAGGTGTCCGAGCGCTACTGCTGAAGAACGGATAAGACGTTGCCTGCGGGGTCGGTGAACCAGGCGATCAGCGGACCGCCGCCGCGGTGGATTCCCTTCTGGTCCTGGTCGGCGAATTCGTACCGCTCGAACCGCACATCGCGGCGCAGGAGGTCGTCAACGGCCGCGTCGATGTCGGGGACCGGAAAGTTCAATATCGTGAATGTCGCGGGGGTGTGGTCCGGCTTCGGGTAGACCAGGACCGTGTTCCCGCCGCCGAGGTGCAACTGGAGCATCCCATTCTCTTCGGAGACTCGCAGGCCCAACGTATCGGCGTAGAACGTTTTGGCCGCCTCGATGTCGTCCACCGAGAAGCCACTGAACGCGTTGCTGTCGGTAAGCATCATCAGGCCCTCTCGGTCATCGTCCTATCGGTCATCGCTCTCTCGGTCATCTCAGCCCGGTGTTGCGGGCTCAGCTGAATGAGTTGGACGTAATTCCCATCGGGGTCGATCGCGGTGGCGAACAGGCTGCCGTCGCGGTCGTCGAGTTCGGCGAGCCAGCGCCCTTCGAGGTCGTCGATCCGTCCGGCGACCGTCTCGGCGTCGTCCACGTCGATGTTCAGGATCACCCGACCCGGTTCGGGATTCGTGTCCCTGACGTCGGCACGGCTGTCGATCAGGATGTAGAAGCCACCGAAGTCCAGGACATCGTGACCGGGGTCACCCGGCGTTCGGCCGACCTTCGGTGCGAATGCGTGGGCATACCAGTCGCGCAGACGGGCCGGGTTGGTACTGGACAACAACAGGCTGACGATTCTGGGTGTAGTCATACCGGTACAGACGCCATGCGAATGGCAAACTCATCGGCGCTACCCCATCGACGCGCAGTGCGACTCTGGCCTGCCGGCTTATACCGATCTCCGGTTGTCAGCTGTATTCCGAATTGCTTACGCGAAGCAACGATATGCATGCCGGAATTACGCCACCGACATCGAGTCCAGCGTCAATAGGCGATGAAGAGAATTTCGTCGCGGGTGTATTCATGGCCGGGGTGTTTGTCCGCCAGGTGGGCCTGCGTCTTCTCGACGAGCTCGTCCTCGTCGACGCCGGTGATGTGGTCGCCGCAGGGGCAGCTGAGCCTGGTCTTCATGTCGCCTCATTCAGTCGCTGGTACATCCAACGCCGCCGATCGTGATCCATTGGTGCTGGAGCCGGTGCTCCTCGACAGCGTGGCTATCCGAGTCTACCAACGCTCGGCTTTTGCTCGAGGCATCGCAAATGCCCTGTCGGACAGGGCTGTTCGAGGACCACCACGTCGACGACGGAAACCCGGCTTAGCTTGCCGGCCGGCATTCGGCCACCGGCGCCACTGCAGCCGGGCGGGTCTGAAGACGATCGCCCGGTGGTAGCGCGCCGGCGGGGATCGCACGGAGTCGCCGAGGTGGAACGCGACTGATCAGCGGGTGCGGAATGCGTCCCGGGGCAGGAATCGGCGGTGGTGGGGGCGGGTCCGGTCGGCCCAGAGGGGATTGGCTTCGTCTCGGCGATAGACCGGGAGTTGCCCCGCGATGGCGAAGCGCAGGCGAGTAGCTTTGCCGACCACCTCGCCGTCGGTGGCCAGCGTCTCCGGCGTGGGTAGCTGCACAGACAGTTCGGGCAGCCGGCGCTCGCCGTAGACCTTGCTCCGCCCGATGGCGGCCAGTAGGAGCGCGAGCACCGCGCGGGTGCGCGACCAGCGCAGATCGGCACGCAGCCAGCGTAGGTCGAGCAGTCCTGAGTCGAGCCGGTTACGGAACGCGGGAACGGCACCGTGCGGGTGGTAGGGACCGTTGCCGATGAAAAGGAACCACACCCGCCGCCAGTGCCCATCGAGGTGGATCTCGATCGGTTCGGCGCGGTGCAGGGTGAGCACGAGCGCCGCGGCGAACGCGGGCCACTTGCCCCACCGCGGCTGCCACTTCTCCCGCAGCCGCACCAGGTCCGGATAGGCGCCGAGGCTGGCGGTGTTGAGCACATATCGAGTGCGTGAGCCGGTTTCGTCGCCGTATTCGACGCTGGCGATATCGACCGCGACCGCCTCGCCGGCCCCGGTGGCGTCGATCACCTCGCGCAGATCGTAGACGCCGAGGTCGCGGGCGAAGTGGTTCAGTGTGCCAGTGGGGATGACGACCAGCGGCAAGGCGTGGCGCAGTGCGATGGCGGCCACGGCGGCCACCGTGCCGTCGCCCCCGGCGACGCCCACGGCAAGGACCGGCTCGGTGTGCTCGGCGAGGGCTCGCTCGAGTTGTTCGGTGCAGTCGAGATCGCGTTCGGCGCGCAGCACGGTGGCGGCGGGCAGTGCGGCGATGACATCGGCCGTGGGATCATAGTTCGGATCGCCGGAGCTGGGATTCACCACGACCACCAGCCCTTTGCCTCCTGCGAGGGTAGGTACCCCGCGGACCGGGCGGGCTTGTGCCTCGTCGGACTCGCGCACCGGCCACCATCGCCGGGTGGCCAGTGCGACACCGGAACCAACCGCGGCCCCGACGAGTACGTCGGAACTCCAGTGCACGCCGGTGTGCACCCGCGAGTAGGCGACAGCGGCGGCCAACGGGGCGACCACCAGGGCGGTGCGTGGACTTTCCATCGCCACGGCCGTGGCGAACGCCGCGGCGCAGGCGGCGTGCCCCGAGGGGAAGGACGAGGACGTCGGGGTAGCCGCCAATCGCCGGTGGACGGGCATGAGCTCGGCGGCCGGTCGACGTCGCGCGATGAGTGTCTTGAGCCCAGCGTTGACGGTGAGACTTGCGCCGGCGACGGAGATGACACCGCGCAGTGCGGCCCGCCGCGTTGCGCCCTGACGGGTGGACAGCACGACCGCGACGATCAGCCAGAGCCCACTGTAATCAGCGCTGCTGGTCAGACGCAGTAGACCGCGGTCGACCACCGAGGCCGGCAACTGGGCGACCGCACCCCCGATCGCTCGATCGAATCGCCCGATTCCGTAGAACTTCCGGCGCACCCAGCTACTCACCTGCTCGAGATTACCGGTCGCCGAATATGCTTTCGCAAACGAATCGGCGCAGGGTATCGGTACCGGCCCGACGGTGGGTGGGCTTGCGTTGCGCCCCGGCTCGACGGAGGTCTCGTCGCCATGAGACGAGCCCGCGTTCGCCGGCTCGCCGGGTGCGGGTTCGCCCGCCGCGAGCCGTTCGGCAACACACGTGCCGCCGCACTCGGCGCGCGTCCGACGCGGAACCGTCGACACACGCACGGATGGTCGAAAAACATTGCCGCACCACAAGTCTCGTCGGCCGTGACACTCAGATTTCCGGCAGGTGGCGCGCTGTCGAATACTTGGTCATCTGATTGACGTACCCGGGCCGCGGGTTTTCTAATGATGGATGGCGCAATTCGTGCGTGTATCGACCGACGAAACGAGGTGAGCGGCAGATGCCGGATGACAGAATCGACGGCTGCCGCCGGACCGTCGTCGCGGAACTGGTTGCGCCGAAGCGTCGTTGATCTACTGGATGCGATCGATGGCTGGGCAGTTCCGGCCTGATCGCCTGGCGCAGCACGGAATTCCACAGTCGTCACTCGCGGACGTGGGGTAGCTACCCCTGCCCCGGTGGTACATGCGGCGCGATCGGCAGTGCTCGATGCGGCCGGTCTGGTGTGCCCATCCTCGGCGGGGGAAGGGCGTACTTCCCCGAACGATAGTAAGTATTGGAGCCCTCGCTATGGCCACATTGGTCGAAAGAACTGAAACTTTGTATCGCGCACCGAATCCGGCGCTGCGGGCGGTCTGCTACGCGGATCCGCAATGGCTGGTCGGCTGCTGGTCCGGTTCGACTTTCTCGGGACGCAGCCGATGACGACCTTTCTCGACGCCGTGACCGCTGACCACTTCGACACCGAAGTGCTCCAGCAGCATTGGATTCCCCTAGCGAGGCAGGACATCGACACCGCGGCCGTGCTGCGGGAGCGGCTCGGCGTCGACTTCGCCCTCGCGGGCGACCAGGTCTGGGAGACGGACGAATTTCTCTATTTCCCAGTGGTCGCCGACCACCAGCGTGGCGAGGCCGTCGAACGCGAGACCATCGTCTTCGCGCTCGGTAGTGAGTTCCTCGTGACGCTGCAACCAGCCGAACATTTCGTCCCGTTCGACAAGGCGGTCGCGAAGATGCGCCGCACCCCAGCACTCACCGGCTCCGCGCAGGGAGTGATGTACGCGCTGCTCTGGGCGTTGAACGAGACGTCGGAGCAGGTGATCCACGCCACGGGTGTGGCATTGGCGGCGGTGCGCGAGGAGATCGAGACGATCATCGACGGCTGCGACAAACGTGGCGGTGAGATCGGCGCCGCCGAGCTGTGCGGCACGATGTCGCGGATGAATGCGGCCGAGCAGATCGTCTCGCGCATCCAGGTGACCCAACTGCAACTGGCCCGCGCCGCGCGCCACCTGACTGCGCACACTCCGCCGGAAGGTCGCGAGCTGGACGGGTTGATCAGCACTCTCATCGAGGACATCGACGGGGTGCGACAGCACGCGGCTGTCCAGCACGACAAGGTCCGCTATCTCCAGCAATCCGTGCTGACGCGGTCGCAGATGCAGCAGAACCAGAGTGTCAAGGCGCTCATCACCATCACCGCGGTCTTCCTGCCGCCCACTCTGATCGCCGCCCTGTACGCCTGGATGCCCGAAACGCACTGGCGGTACGGGTTCCCGGCCGCGTCTTTGATGATCGTGCTGGCCGTGGTACTCCCGTTGTACTACGTCAAGAAGAAAGGCTGGCTGCACTGAGTCGTACGGTGTCCGGAGTCGGTACCTTGCGCGTACTCGGCGCGGGACTGCGGCCGTCCTGGTAGTGATCAGTCGATCGGAGAGCTCCGGAATCGACGGACGAAATCCCGGTGCATCCGCGGCTGCGCAGGCGACACGCCCGGTCCACCGCAGTTCGGTTGCGCCTGCGGCGAACGCGGTGCGCCCTGCGTGTGCCGGGGGCATGCTGGACAGAGTGGTGTAATTCCGGCAAACAGGGTGGTGGTCGGCGTGGACAACGCCGCTATGGATGCCTATTCCCGCACGGTGATCGCAGTGGCGGCATCGGTGACGCCGCACGTGGCCAGCGTGTGGACCAGGCGGGGGCATGGCTCGGCGGTGGTGTTCACCGACGATGGGTTTCTGCTGACCAACGCGCACGTCGTCGGATCGGATCACGCGGGTGAGGCCGTTTTCGCCGACGGAGTGGAATCCCGGTTCGAGGTGATCGGCATCGACCCGCTGTCGGATCTGGCGGTGTTGCGCGCCCGTGGCGGCGCGCCGGACGCGGTGACGCTCGGGGACGCCGATCACCTGGTGGTCGGTCAGCTGGTGGTGGCGGTGGGCAGTCCGCTCGGCCTGGCCGGTTCGGTCACCGCCGGGGTGGTGAGCGCGCTCGGCCGCGCCGTTCCGGTCGCCTCGCGCCGCGCCGGCCGGGTGATCGAGGACGTCATCCAGACCGACGCCGCGCTCAACCCCGGCAACTCCGGTGGCGCATTGTCGGATTCGGCGGGCCGGGTGGTCGGGATCAACACCGCGGTCGCCGGAATCGGACTCGGCCTCGCCATCCCGATCAACGCGACGACCCGCCGGATCATCGACACACTGCGCCGTGCGGGACGGGTCCGGCGCGCCTACCTCGGGCTGGTCGGTGTGCCCGCGCCATTGCCCCAGCCGCTCGCCGAAAGCGCCGGCCAGGCCGCCGGGGTGCGCATTGTCGAGGTGGTTCGCGGTGGCCCCGCCGACCAGGCCGGACTGCGCCGCGGGGATCTCGTGCTCAGCGTGGGGCGCTCGCAAGTGCGTGACGCGCAGGGGATCCAGCGGCAGCTGTTCGCGGCGGCGATCGGCGTGCAGCTGCCGGTGACGGTGCTGCGTAACGGGGCGATGGTGGACGTGATCGCGGTCCCGGTGGAACTGGCCGCGGATTGAGCGCCGCCTAGTCGGCGACCGGCACGGGCTCGGCGGGCGCGACCGGCGCGGTCCGCCACCGTGCGTCGACGAGCAGACCGGCGAGGCCGAGCGCGAGACAGACACCCGAAAGCGCCAGCGTCGCCGGATGTGCCGACCCCGTGAGCGCGTCACCGACGATGACGGTGCTGATCGTGCCGGGCAGTACGCCCAGCACCGTCGCGATCAGATACGGCCAGAACCGGACCGAGGACAGCCCGCAGCAGTAGTTGATCACCGAGAACGGTACCGCCGCGATGAGCCGCAGCGAGCCGACAGCCAGCCAGCCCCGGCGCGCCAGCCGGGCATCGATGGAGCGCACGGCGGGATGAGTGAGCCGGGCGGCGACTCGATCGCGGTCCAGCATGCGCACCAGCAGTATCGCCAGCGCGGCACTGACGGTCGTCGCACTCACCGCGAGTACGACCCCTAGCAGCGGACCGAACAGCAATCCCGCGCTGATGGTGAACACGGTGCGGGGGATCGGCGCGACCGTCACCAACGCATGGACCAGGAAGAACAGTATGGGGAAGGCCGGACCGACCGACGTCGCCCACTCCTGGATCCGGTGTGGACTCGGTAGCGGTACCAGTAGTGCGGCGCCGAACAACGCGACAGCGGCGACGATCAGCGCGACGATACGTGGGTCACGGCTCAGCCTGGTCACGACCGAGCCTCGCGGGAGCTCAGCTGCGCCGTTCCCGTTGGTGCTGTGTGCGATTGATCCCTCGCCGCGCTCGGTCACCGCGACAGGTTACCGGTTGGTAGTGGCGGGCAGGATCAACCGGCCGGGAATCCGCCCGCTAGCATCGGGGAAACGGGACGAATGCTCGTTAACCGAAGTAGTCGCTGAGCAGGGTGAATGAGAGTGCTTCGGAGGTGCTCCGCCGGTGCGCCTGTTAAGGAAAAGGAACAGCAAGCTATGCCGATTGCTTCAGATCCTAGGGCGGATCCGGTGCCCGAGTTCGCCGCATGGCGCAAAGGTGTCGCCGCAGTGCTGGCGAAGGCTCGCCGGGTCGATGTCGCCGAACTTCCCGAGGAGCCCGAGCGGCTGCTCGACGAGACCACCTATGACGGGCTGACGATCGCCCCGCTCTACACGCGGCGCGATGAATTGCCCGAGCAACCGTTGCCGGGAACCTTCCCCTTCGTCCGTGGGCGCGACGCCACCCCGGACGTGCACCGCGGGTGGTTTGTCAGCGCCCAGGTGGGTGAGCGGGAGGCGACAGCGGCGAACCGGGAGATCCTCGCCGGGCTGGAGAACGGGATCAGCGCGATCTGGCTCGGTGTCGGCGAACACGGCGTGCCGGTGGCCGAGCTGCCGACGGCGTTGGCGGGACTGCTGTTCGAACTGGCTCCGCTCACACTGAAGGCGGGAGGCGATGTCGCCGGCGCGGCGGAGCAGGTCTTCGCCGTGCTCGACGGCTATGCGGCACCCCAGCACGGCGACATCCGGGTCGCGCTCGGCGCCGCGCCGCTGACCAGCGGCTTCGCCGGCATCGGCGATATCGGCCTCGGGGCGGCCGTCGCACTCGCCGGGCAGGCCGCCGGTCGCCCGGAGACGGTGCGCGCGATCACGGTGGACGGCACCGTCTTCCACGACGCGGGAGCCGGCGACGCCCAGGAACTGGGCGCGGCCGTCGCGGCCGGACTGGCCTATCTCCGGGCGCTGACCGAGGGGCTGGATATCGCCGACGCGCTCGGTCAGCTGGAATTCCGCTTCGCCGCCACCGACGATCAGTTCGCCACCATCGCGAAGTTCCGCGCCGCCCGGCAACTGTGGGCGCGGGTCGCGTATGTGTGTGGGGCACCGGATTTCGGCGGCGCACCCCAGCACGCGGTTACCTCGGCCGCCATGATGAGCCAACGTGATCCCTGGGTGAACATGCTGCGCGGCACGCTCGCCGCGTTCGGCGCCGGTATCGGCGGCGCCGACACCGTGACCGTGCTGCCGTTCGACTCCGCGCTGCCGGCGGGCGAACTCGGGGTCTCGAAATCGTTCGCCGAGCGCATGGCGCGCAACACTCAGCTGCTGCTGCTCGAGGAATCGCATCTGGGTCATGTGCTCGACCCCGGTGCGGGCTCCTGGTACGTCGAGGACCTCACGAGCGCGCTGGCGGTGAAAGCGTGGGAGTTCCTGCAAGAGATCGAGGCGGCCGGTGGCTACTCGGCCGCCCTGGAATCCGGCATGCTGGCCGATCGAATCGCCGCGACCAAGGAAACTCGGGACATCGACGTCGCGCACCGCAGGACCGCCGTCACGGGTGTGAACGAATTCCCGAACCTGGCCGAGCAGCCGCTGTCGGAGGCGGCGCGGCAGCCGGGCCGCGTCGCCCGCTACGGCGCCGCGTTCGAGCAGTTACGCGACCGGTCCGACGCCTACCTCGCCGAGCACGGCGCCCGGCCGAAAGCGCTGCTCGTGCCGCTCGGTTCGGTCGCCGAGCACAACGTCCGGGTCACCTTCGTCGCGAACCTGCTGGCCTCCGGTGGTATCGAGTCGATCGACCCCGGTCCGCTCGAGGTGGGCGCAATCGCCGCCGCGGCAACCGGATCCGGCGCGCCGATCGCGGTGCTGTGCGGGTCGGATGCCCGGTACACCGCCGAGGCCGGCGCGGCGGTGGAGCAATTGCGCGCCGCGGGTGTGGGCTCGGTGTTGCTGGCCGGTGCCGCCAAGGTTGTCGCCGACCTGGACGACGCGCGGCGACCGGATGGATTCCTCGCCGCGCGCATCGACGCTGTCGCCGCGCTGTCCGGCCTGCTGGAGAAAGTGGGTGCCTGATGACTACTCGTGAGATCAAGCACGTGATCGGAAGTTTCGCGGATGTGCCGTTGACCGAGCGCGCGCCGGAGCCCGCCGCGGTGGACGCGGCGCAGGTGACGGCCTACGTGCAGGCGGCCGCGGCGGCCAACCGGTACGCCCCCGAGCAGCTGGTCTGGTCGACACCCGAAGGCATCGACGTGCCGCCGGTGTTCACCAAGGCCGACCGGGATGCCGTCGCGGCCGAAGGGTATCCGCTCGACAGCGTGCCCGGTGTCGCGCCGTTCGTGCGCGGCCCGTACCCCACGATGTACGTCAACCAGCCATGGACCATCCGCCAGTACGCCGGTTTCTCCACCGCCGCCGACTCCAACGCCTTCTACCGGCGCAACCTGCAGGCGGGCCAGAAGGGTCTGTCGGTGGCATTCGACCTGGCGACGCACCGGGGCTACGACTCCGACCACCCCCGGGTGCAGGGTGATGTCGGCATGGCGGGCGTGGCCATCGACTCGATCCTGGACATGCGCCAGCTGTTCGATCACATCCCGCTGGACCAGGTCAGCGTCTCGATGACGATGAACGGCGCGGTACTGCCGATCCTCGCGCTGTACGTCGTCGCCGCGGAAGAACAGGGTGTTGCGCCCGAGCAGCTGGCCGGAACCATTCAGAACGACATTCTGAAGGAGTTCATGGTCCGCAACACCTACATCTATCCGCCTGAGCCTTCGATGCGGATCATCTCCGACATCTTCGCCTACACCAGCGCGAAGATGCCGAAGTTCAACTCGATCTCCATTTCGGGCTACCACATCCAGGAGGCGGGTGCGACCGCCGACCTGGAGCTGGCCTACACCCTGGCCGACGGCGTGGAGTACATCCGCGCCGGTATCGACGCGGGCATGGAGGTCGACAAGTTCGCGCCACGGCTGTCGTTCTTCTGGGCGATCGGCATGAACTTCTTCATGGAGGTCGCCAAGCTGCGCGCCGGGCGTCTGCTGTGGAGCGAGCTGGTCGCGAAGTTCCACCCGAAGAGTGCGAAATCGCTGTCGCTGCGGACTCATTCGCAGACCTCCGGCTGGTCGCTCACCGCCCAGGACGCCTACAACAATGTCGCGCGCACCTGCATCGAGGCGATGGCCGCCACCCAGGGGCACACCCAGTCGCTGCACACCAACGCACTCGACGAAGCACTGGCGCTGCCGACGGACTTCTCCGCCCGTATCGCCCGCAACACACAGCTGCTCATCCAGCAGGAGTCGGGCACCACTCGCCCGATCGACCCATGGGGCGGTTCGTACTACGTCGAGTGGCTGACCCACCAGCTGGCCAACCGGGCCCGCGCGCACATCGCCGAGGTGCAGGCACACGGCGGCATGGCGCAGGCGATCGGCGAGGGCATCCCGAAGCTGCGCATCGAGGAGGCCGCCGCGCGCACCCAAGCGCGCATCGACACCGGTCAGCAGCCGGTGATCGGCGTCAACAAGTACCAGGTCGAAGCGGACCACGAAGTCGAGGTCCTCAAGGTCGACAACTCCCGGGTGCGCGCCGAGCAGATCGAGAAGCTGCGCCGGCTGCGCGCCGAGCGGGATCCCGACGCGGTGCGCCGGGCGCTGGCCGAATTGACCCGCGCCGCTGCGTGGGAGCGGAGCCCGCGGAGCGACCCAAGGGCACCAGCCGAAGGTGGCATGGCGAACAACCTGCTCGCGCTGGCCATCGACGCGGCCAGGGCCAAGGCCACCGTCGGCGAGATCTCCGATGCGCTGGAGCAGGTGTACGGACGCCACCAGGCCGAGATCCGTACGCTCTCCGGTGTGTACCGGGACGAGGCCGGAAAGGTCACCAACATCACCACGGCGAGCGAGCTGGTGGCGGAATTCGCCGAGGCCGAGGGCCGCCGCCCGCGCATCCTCGTCGCGAAGATGGGCCAGGACGGTCACGACCGGGGGCAGAAGGTGATCGCCACGGCCTTCGCCGACCTCGGCTTCGACGTCGACGTGGGCCCACTGTTCCAGACTCCGGAAGAGGTGGCGCAGCAGGCGGCCGACAACGACGTGCACGTCGTCGGTGTGTCCTCGCTGGCGGCGGGCCATCTCACGCTGGTGCCCGCGCTGCGGCAGGCACTGGCCGATGTCGGACGCTCCGACATCATGGTCATCGTGGGCGGCGTCATCCCGCCGGGTGACTTCGACGAGCTTTATCAGGCCGGAGCGGCGGCGATCTTCCCGCCCGGCACGGTGATCGCCGACGCGGCGATCGACCTGCTGAAGAAGCTCGGCGCCGAACTCGGTCACGCACTCGGTAGCGGCGCCACGGATTCCGCCGCCACCGAATGAGCGAACCGGGTTCCGCGGCGCGACCCACCGCGAAGGTGGCCGCGCGCAGGACGATTGATGTCGACGCGCTCGCCGCGGCGGTCCGTGCCAATGAGCGGGCCGCCTTGGCGCGTGCGATCACCGTGGTGGAGTCCACCAGGGCCGATCACCGCGAGCTGGCCCAGCAACTGCTGCTGAAGGTGACGCCCGAGGTGGGGGAGCCCGGGAGCGTGCCGGTCTCGAACCGAGTCGGCATCACCGGTGTTCCCGGCGTCGGCAAATCCACCTTCATCGACGCGCTCGGTATGCACCTGATCGGTCAGGGGCACCGGGTCGCGGTGCTCGCCGTGGACCCCTCGTCGACCAGGACCGGCGGTTCCATCCTCGGCGACAAGACCCGGATGGCTCGGCTGTCGGTGGAACGTGACGCCTATATCCGTCCGTCGCCCACCGCGGGCACGCTCGGCGGCGTCGCCAAAGCGACGCGCGAAACCATCGTGCTGCTCGAAGCGGCGGGATACGACGTGATCCTGGTGGAGACCGTCGGAGTAGGACAGTCCGAGGTCGCGGTCGCGAACATGGTCGATGTGTTCTGCTTCCTCACCCTGGCCCGGACCGGTGACCAGCTGCAGGGCATCAAGAAGGGTGTGCTCGAGCTCGCCGATCTGGTCGCGGTGAACAAAGCCGATGGCAAGCATGAGATCGAGGCCGAAGCCGCCGCCAGGGAACTCGCGGGTGCGCTGCGGCTGATCCACCCGCACGACGCGCTGTGGCATCCGCCGGTGTTGACCATGAGCGGGTTGCGGGGGCTCGGGCTGGACCGGTTCTGGGACACGGTGCTCGAGCATCGCCGCGTGCTCACCGAAGCCGGGGAGTTCGAGGAGAAGCGCCGCCGCCAGCAAGTCGATTGGACCTGGACCATGGTGCACGACCAACTGCTGCGCAGGCTCGCCGATAACCCGGATGTGAAAGCCATTCGCGCGCAGGTGGAAAAGCAGGTCCGCGACGGCACCCTGACCGCGGCTCTCGCGGCCGAGGCACTACTCAGGGCCTTCGACGGCCGCTGATCGCGCGGTGCTGGCGGCCTGAGGTGTGAGCATGCGGCTCATCCGCCTCTCGAAGTCCGCACCGCGTGACCCGCTGACGGCGTGTCGGTGTGCGAATCAGCTGGTGGGTTCGGCGACGGTTCGGCGGATGTCGTCGGTGTCGGCACCGGCGGCGAGCAGGATGGTCAGCAGCACCCGTGCTTTGAGTCCGTCGAGCAGTCCGGCGGGGATGAGGCCGCGGCGTTGCAGGTCGATCTCGCTGCCGATTCCGCCGTAGGTCGCGCGCAGCGCGGGGCCGGTGCCGGGGCGTCCGGCGTAGAGCACGGGGATTTCTCGGGCGATCTGTTCGAGGGGCTGTGCCCAGGATGGTGGTGTGGAACCACCGCCGGCGGCTTCGATCACGACCCCGCGGTAGCCGAGGTCGACGAGGTGAGTGAGCAGTCGCCCGTCGTCGCCGATGGTGGCGCGCAGCAGCGCAACCGGCGGGAACGGCGCGGAGGGAATCCCATGGCTACGTCTGCGTGGCGGATGCGCGTGCAGATACACGGAGCCCTCGCTGATTTCCCCGAGCGGGCCGGGGACGCTGACGAAGGCGTCGACGTGGGTCGTGTGCCGCTTTTGGACCTGGGAAGGGGCGTGGATGCGGTCGTTCATGACGACGGCGACACCGATGCTGATGGTGGCGGGATCGGTGGCCACCTTCAGAGCGCTGACCAGATTGGTGGGTCCGTCGGCTCCCGGCGCTCCGGGGTGACGCATGGCCCCGGTGACGATCAGCGGGGCGTCCGCTGACCACATCAGCTCGAAGGCGAACGCGGCTTCCTCGAGCGTGTCGGTACCGGTGGTGACCACCACACCGGTCGCCCCGGCGGCGACCTCGGCTTCGGCGTGGATGATCACCGACCGCAGCAGGTCGAAATCGAGTGCTGCGGAGGAAACCTGAGCGAGACTGTGCTCGGTGATCTCGATGCCGGGTAGTAGCTGCTCGATCGCCGGGCGCAGGCTCGGGGAGTGCTCGCCGGGAACCACGCCGGGACCCCCGGCGTGTGGGAAGGACGCGATCGTTCCGCCGAGGGTGCACAACGCAACGCGGTGGCCGGCGTTCGTCATCGACCTGTCCTCTGCTCGACTGTGCGGCGGCGGTCGGACCAGTGCGGCGTAGACGTGTGGCCGGCGAGGCACAGCCTGCCGGTGTGGCCCATCGTCGCGGTTTCGGCCATGGCGGTGCGGAGCCGGTCGAGGTCTGTTCCCGCTGTGGGGCCGTCGATCGCGGCGGCGATTCCGGCGGGCACCGGCGGCCAGGACCGGGCAGCGGCCGGGTCGATCCTGGCGGGCTGCCGGACGCCCGGCTCAGCTGTGGGTGTGGCCATCGGCTTCCTTCTGCACCTCTTCGGCGACCTCGCCGAGGGCTTCGGTACTGGTTTCCGGGGCCCAGGCCCAGCAGATCAGGCCACCGATGGCGAGGACGACGACGCACCCGACCAGTGCCGCATCGGCGCTGTAGTGGGCTACGACGAGCGGGAGGAGGAACGTGCTGGCGGCCGATCCGATGCGGCTGACAGCGACGGCGATGCCGACCCCCGATGCGCGTAGATCGGTGGGGAACAGCTCCGGGGGGTAGACGTATTCGAGGTTGACCGCGGCGGCCAGGACCAACGCGAACAGGGCGAAGATGACGACGGCGACGACGGGACTGGTGCCTGCGAAGGTGACCAGAGCCGCGAGCAGCGCGGCGCCGAGGAAGAACGTGCCGATCAGAAACGTGCGCCGAGAGACCCGGTCGATGAACACCAGTCCGAGGACGGCGCCGATCAGCAGGAAGGCGTTGTAGGCGGCCCCGGCGCCGAGTTTGCTGGTCACTCCCAACGACTCCATCACCTGCGGCGAGAAGGTGCCCAGGGCGAAGAACGGGATGACCTGACACACGTAGAACAGGGCGCCGACCGCGGTGCGCTTGCGGAACTTCGGGGTGAACAGCACCCGCAGCCCGCGCCGCTCGATCGGCACGGTCTCCACCGGGGGCGCAAGCACAGCGGCGCCGAGATGGGTGCGGACCACCGCGGCGGCCTCCTCGGTGCGGCCGTGCTGGGTCAGCCACAGCGGGGACTCCGGCACACCGAGCCGGAACCAGAAGATCAGCAGGGCCGGAACGGCGCTGGCGGCGAGCATGTATCGCCAGGATTCCCCGCCGACCTGGGTGAGGAGATAGCCGACGAGGTAGGCGGCGACGTAGCCGGTGGACCAGGCCACCGCGAGCAGGCTCATCAGCCGGCCGCGGAAACTGCGCGGGGCGTGTTCGGTGACGAGGGCCTTGCTCACGACGTAGTCGGCGCCGAGGACCACCCCGATCAGCAGCCGCAGGACCAGCAGCTGCCAGGGCGATTCGATGAAGAACTGGATCGCGGACAGGACCGCGAAGACGAGCATGTCCCACGCGAAGATGCCGCGGCGGCCGATCCGGTCGGCGATCGGGCCGGTGACCACCGCGCCGAGGAACAGGCCGGCGAGGGTGGCGGCGCCGAGCAGGCCGACCCACAGCGGTGTCAGACCGAGGGCGCCGGTGGAGGCGGTGATGACGATGCCGATGATGCCGAGAATGAAGCCGTCGCTGAACTGGCCGCCGGTGCCGGCGATGGTGATCTTGATCTGGAACTTCGTCAGCGGGGCGTCTTCGTAGGCGACGGGTGCGGGGCGGGTGGCGAGATCAGTCATGGCGGGCATGCCTCGAGAGGGGGGCGGTCTGTGCCTGGTCGTGGTACTGGACGGTGGTGGCTTCGTAGCCACTGGTGGCAGCGAGGGTGACCCAGGTGTCCAGGGTGCCGCGCAGGTTCTCCTCGCGGCGCGGGCCGTCCCAGGTGAGGCCGGCGACGCACCGGCGTGCGAACGAGGTGGCGGCGGCGGTGAGGTCGGCGAGGATGGTGATGATCGCGTCCACGATCACCGGTTCCATGATGTTCAGTTCGAGCTCGCCTGCGGCGACGGCGCATTCGACGGTGTGCGCGGCGCCGCGGATCCGGTAGCTCAGCTGCATCACGTACTCCGGGATCGCCGGGTTGATCTTGGCCGGCATGATCGACGACCCCGCCTGCACGGCCGGGATGGTCAGGTCGCCGAAGCCGCCCGCCGGACCGGAGGACAGCAGCCGGATGTCGGCGGCGATCTTGGCCATGGTCAGGCCGGCGCGGGCGCCGGCATCGGCGATGGCCGCATAGGGGTCGAGGTTCGCCAGCGCGTCGAACAGGTCGGGCGCCGGTTCCAGGTCGCGGCCGGTCACCGCTGCGAGTTCGCGCACTGCGATCGCGCGATAGCCCTCGGGTGCGCCGAGCCCGGTCCCGACCGCGGTGGCCCCGAGCGGCACGGTGTGCATCTGCGCGACCGCGTCTTCGAGGGCGGCTGCGGTGCGCCGGACCGCCGCGGCCTGGGCACGGTGGGACTGGCCCGCGGTGAGGGTGACCGCATCGCGCAGGCAGGTGCGGCCGAGGTGCGGGGTCTGATCGAATTCGGCGCCTTTCGCCTCGAGCGCGGTTGCCAGTTCCTCGAGCGCCGCGAGGGGCTCGCGGGCCAGATCCAGCACCGTCAGCGCCATCGCGGTCGGGTACGTGTCGTTGGTCGACTGCGAGGCGTTGACGTGGTCGTTCGGATGTATCGGCGCACCGAGCAGCTGTGCCGCCCGGGCGGCGACGACCTCGTTGACGTTCATGTTCGTGGTGGTGCCGCCGCCGCCGAGCACCAGCGCGGAGGGGAACTGGCCGGCGTGCGCGCCGGCCGCGATCTCCTCGCACGCGGCGACAATCGCGTCTGTCTTGGTTTCATCGAGGACACCGACCTGGCAATTGGCGCGGGCGGCCGCCAGTTTAACCAGCGCGTAGTTCCGCACGAACGTGGGCACATCACCGAAGGTGCGACCGGGTCCCGGGAAGTTCCCGAGCGAGAGGGTTGTCTGTTGACCGTAGAGCGAGGTTGGCGGCTCGGCGGTGGTCTGTGCGGCGACCATAGGGGGACCTTTCATGTGATGCGTACCACTAGGGCAATAGTGATCACTGTATGGACCGACTAGGCATCCCTCCAACCATCTGTGCTTCAGTAGCAACACTTTTTTCTATTTAATGGGGATTCTTGTAGATTTGGTAGAAGAGTGTTGTTCGAACAGCAACGAAGGTGGTGCGGGTGGCGGATACGAGTGCCGAACGGGTGGCCGCGCTGCTGCGCGCGTTCGGGCGCGGTGGCGACTCTCGCGGGGAACGCTCGGTGAGCGATCTGGCACGCGCGGTCGGGCGCGAGCGCAGCCAGGTCTCGCGCATGCTCAAAGCGCTCGAGCGCGGTGGACTGGTCGAGCAACTCCCCGACAGCAAGCGGTATCGGCTCGGGTGGTCGCTGCTGGTCCTCGCCACCGGTGCCGGTGACACCCCGCTGCTGCGGGCAGCACGGCCCGTCCTGCAAGCCCTCGTCTCGCGGGTCGGCGAGGTGGCGTTGCTGTCGGTGCAGCAGGGAAACCGTTCCCTGACTGTGCTCCGGGAAGAGTCGCACCAGTCGCTGCGGGCCGGAGGATGGGTCGGTCGCAGCTCTCCGATGCACTGCACCGCCTCCGGGCGAGCATTGCTCTTCGACAGCGACGACGAACTCGTCGAAACGCTCACCGCCGAGGACCTGCTGACCCCCATCTCGACGCTCGCCGCCCCCGCGGATCTGGACGAGCTGCTTCAGCGACTGAACATCGAACGAGCGCAGGGCTATTCCGTTGCCAGTGAGGAGGTCGAGATCGGATTGACGTCGGTGAGCACCCCCGTTCGCGATCGCAACAACACGATCATCTCCGTCATCAATGTCTCCGGCCCCACCTCTCGGCTCATCACACACGTCGAGGACATCGCGAAATTGCTGAAATCGGGCAGCACCAGGATCCAACGAACTTTGACCTCACCGGACACCCCTGCCCAGTCACTTCGGCGAGGATAACGCCCTGGAGCCGAGCGCTGCTCGTCGATGCCCCGGCTGTGGCCGAAATGCTCTTTCGTGTCGCGACGAGGGCTGCGGAAGCGCCCCCGGTACGCAGCACCGGGGCGGGCACGAAATGCGTGTGGATAGTGATGATTTCGGGCAGTCCGAGCTCGGCGCGGAAAGCGGACCGGTAACCGATGTCATCGGCGCCGGTCATCGAACCTTTTGCGTGACGGGCGGATGGACTGCCCGTGCGAGATCGCCGACCCGGGTGATCAGCCGCTCGAAGAACACCTCCGGGTCGGTGCCGATCACGATGTCGGCGTTGGGCTCACGTCCCCACATGCCCGCCCAGTCGGCGACTGTGGTCGCGCGGGTGATCGTGCCCGCCAATTCCACGTCCACCGTCGCGGGCCGGGTGCGTGCCAGCGACGCATCCAGCGCTACCGCGGCTGCGAACGGATCGTGCATGTGGGCGAGGTAGCCCAGGTCGTAGCCGTGGTGGAAGTCGAAGTAGAACCGCACCGCATCAGTGACGTGCCGGACGATCGGATTGCTGGCGACCGATCGGGCGGCAGGCGGCTCGGCGGCCGAGACCAGTTCCACCGGCTCGCTTTTCGCGCGCTCGGCGAGACGGACCAGATGCTCGGGTCGCATCTCGATGGTCTCGGTGACGTCGAGCGGGCAGACGATCGGCCTGCGTTGCGCCGGGGTCGCGGCGAAGGCGTCGAAGACCTCCTTGGCGGCTTCCGGATCGACGTGCACGTTCCACTCGTTGGTCGGCGTCGTGTTACCGGGATGGTTGAACGCGCCGCCCATGATCACCAAGCGGTGCAGCAACACCGGCAATTCGGGTTCGATGCGCAGCGCGAGGGCGAGATTGGTCAGCGGTCCGGTGCAGAGCCCGACGATCTCGCCGGGATGCGCGCGCACCAGCTCGGTCCACATTTGCGCGGCCGAACGCGGCGAGAGGCGGCGGGCGGAGGCGGGCAGCTCCGCATAACCTACGCCTTGCGGCCCGTGCGTGTCCTCGGTGGTGCGCAGCGGGATCGCGAGCGGGTCCGCGGCGCCGAGCGCGACCTCGACCTCGGGTGCGTGGCAGACATCCAGCCAGGCGAGGTTGTTGGCCGCCACCTGCGCGGCGGGCACGTTTCCCGCGGTGGCGGCGATGCCCACGATCTCGGCCTCGGGGGACCCGAGTAGATACAGCAGGGCGAGGGAATCGTCGATGCCGGTGTCGACGTCCATGATGATCTTCTGCCGCACAGCATGAGACTAGCCGGTGTGCTGTTCGGCGCCGCGGTGCCGATATCGGGGTGGCGGCGAAATTAGAACAAATGTCTAGTACATTTGTCTTAGACGTTGTAGTCTGTACGGATGGGAAATCGCGAGGATCTACTGGTGGGAGCGCGAAAAGTCATTGCCGAACGGGGCGTCGCGAAGGCCACGGCCCGGGATATCGCGTCCGCGGCCGGGGTGAGCCTGGCGGCGATCGGCTACCACTTCGGCTCCAAAGAACAGTTGATCACCGAGGCGCTGACCGACGGTCTGGGCACCGCGATCGGCGATAGCATCGAGGCGCTGATTCGCCAGGGTGCGGGCAGCACGCCGCTGGCCGCGTTCGCCGCACTGTGGAATTCGATGCCCGCGGTATTCACCGACAATCGGGACAGCATGCTGGCGAGCGTGGAAAACCTCGTGCGCGTCGCCCGTTCGCCGGAATCGCAGAAATTCTTCGCCGAAAGCCTTCCCGGCGCTTATCGGGACATGGCGGAGGCCTTGCGAGCGGCACACCCGCAGCTCGGCGAGGACCAGGCCAACGCCGTCGCGGAGCTGTATTTCGTGCTCGTGCAGGGACTCGGTGTGCTGCAGACAATCGCTCCGGAGGCAAAGCTTCCGGACGGGGACCGGCTGGCTGAAGCGGTGGCCAGCCTGGCCGGGGCCGATCAGTGGCTGTTCGTGGCCGATCAGTAGGCGGTGGCGATTCCGCACGAGGAAGCTGTCTCGGCGAATTCGGCTGACCGATCCGGCAATGACACGAAGGGCTGAATAACCCGGGCGCCGCAACGGGATTTCGCGGCGCCCGGGCGGACGCTCACCGCGTCGGCAGCGGCCAGACGGGACGATCCGCGCCATAGGTAGGCGCGGGCCAGGCGTAATCCGGGTATTCGGCGAGGGCGGGTGTCGCGGTGACGACCTGTCCGTGCCGGACAACGTGTGCGGGGTTCGGCACGGCGGCCTTGGGGTGACTCGGCGTGCGCTCCGGCGCGGTGAGCAACCAGGACGCGGTGCGCGCCAGCGCGACCCGCACGTCCCGGCCGACGCCGTCCTCGCCGCGGGCTATCAGTGCATCGATCACGCCGGCGGCGAGCAGATAGCCCGACGCGTGATCCAGCGCCTGCGCGGGCAACGCCCCGGGCAGGGCGGGCGCGCCTTCGATGATCGAGATGCCCGACGCGGCCTGCACGATGCTGTCGAAACCGCGGTGTGTGCCCCACGGGCCGGTCTCACCCCACGCCGAGACTCGTCCGTGGACGAGGCCGGGACGGCTTGCGGCATGCACGCCGGCGCGCTCCAACGCGCCCGGCCGGTAGCCGGTGATCAGCACGTCCGCGGACGCCAGCAGGTCGTCGATCCGGCTCGTGCGCAGATCCACCACCGTGGAGCGCTTGCCCTGGCAGGTGTCCGCGTACTGCCACGGGATCTCGGGCAGCTGCGGCGGATCCACCCGCAGGACCTCGGCGCCGAGCAATGCCAGTGCCCGAGTCGCGACCGGTCCCGCGATCACCCGGGTCAGATCGAGCACCCGCACGCCTCGCAGCGGCTGCAGCGGAGCTGCTCCCGACGGCAACCCGGGCTCCCCGCGGTCGGCGCGCGGTGCGATCGCCACCAGGGGCCCCGTGCCCGCGGCCTGTCCTTGCGGGCTCGCGGCCCACTCTTCCTCGGTGCGGACGCGGACCACGACCGCGCCGTGTGCCGCCGCTCGGTCCTCCAGATCGCCGGCGCGGCTCATCGCCATCCGGGCGACGGCCAGATCGACGGGCGCGGACGCGGGCAGGTCGAGCGCGGCGAGCAGGCGAGCGCGATGGTGCGGATAATTGGCGTGCGTGCGAACCCAGCCGTCGAAGGTGGGGAAGAAGCCGGACAGGTCGGTGAAAAGCGTCGGTTCTCGGCCGCCGACGCGCAGCAGCCTCTCGCTGGAGAAGGCGGCGGTGATGCGCACGGGGTCGATGCGGTGCGCCACCGGTTCGAGACCACGCGTCTCGCGCATGCGGTTCGCCGCGGCGGTCAGCGTCGCGACCGAACCGGCGGCCAGTGCCCACACCGGTAGCGTCGCGGCGAGATTGTTCCCCGGATCGGGCGCGGGGGAGATGGGCGAGGCGGTGACACCGATACCGGCCTCGTAGTCGTGGACGAGCCGTGCGTGCGTGTTCACTCGATTCAGAGTACTTGCTGCGCTGGAGAACTCGTGTGCCGTGATCGGCCCGCGCAGGGCTCGGAACGTTCGCGCCCCGGTGATTGTGCCGCTGGTCTTCGTGTCACCTGCGGTGATCGGGATCGAACGGGAATCTTCGCCGGTGTACCCGTGTGCCACATCACGTTGCCGTACAGCCCTGGCCGCTCGGATTTCCGCGTTGTCGGCCTCCGTAGTTCACCACCGCCGTGATCGGAACTCCGTTCTGCGCAAGTTCGAGTCATCGAGCGCGGGGGCGTGCGCGCGCTGAACGAGTCTCGCCGAAGTGGTCCTGCCCGCGGTACGTGCTGACTACCAGGCGGTAGACCCATCGGTACCAGCCGGGCGATCCGCTGTGTCGACATCGCGGCGCTGGCCGGCACCGAGGACCCGATGACGCGGCCCGAGCAGTCCGGGAATGGCGAGCGCATACCTGGGGTGGCTTCGATCGGGCGACCTTCCCCGGCGGGCAGTTCTCGCCAGGAGCCGGGACCCCACGACCGCTGTCCCCACCGGCTACCAGGCAGCGGGCTGGTAGTCCTTGAGGAAACAGCCGAACAGGTCGATGCCGTTCTCACCCTGCACGATCGGGTCGTAGACCCGCGCCGCGCCGTCGACCAGGTCCAGCGGCGCGTGGAAACCCTCCTCGGCCAGGCGGATTTTCGTGTAGTGCGGGCGCTCGTCGGTGATCCAGCCGGTGTCGACGGCGGTCATCAGGATGCCGTCCTGCTCGAACATTTCGCGAGCGCTGGTGCGGGTCAACATGTTCAGCGCGGCCTTGGCCATATTGGTGTGCGGGTGCCCCGGACCTTTGTAGGCGCGGGCGAACTGCCCCTCCATGGCCGAGACGTTGACGACGTACTTGCGCCGCGCCCGCGCGGCGGCCATCGCCGGTCGCAGGCGGGAAACCAGGACGAAAGGGGCGACCGAGTTGCACAGTTGGACCTCGAGCAGCTCCGTCGGATCGACTTCGGCGACGGTCTGCACCCAACTGTTGGTGTGCGCGAGGTCCGGCACCAGGCCGCCCGCGTCGATCGCTACGCCGCGCGAAATGCGTTCCGGCGTGGCCGACCCCGCGACCAGCGCCAGTTCGGCGACCTCGGCGGCGGACAATGCCGGGGTCAGTGAGGCGGTCAGCGCGGTGGGGTGGGCCTGCATGGTCGTGCCGAAACTCACCACGTCCGGCAGCATGCCCGCGGGCAGCGGTCCCGACTCGGCGTCGACCAGGGCACTGTAGGCACCCGGCGAGCGGCGTACCGTCTGCGCGGCGTTGTTGATCAGGATGTCCAACGGCCCCTGCGCGGCGACATCGTCGGCGAGGGCGACCACCTGGGCCGGGTCGCGCAGATCGATGCCGACGATGCGCAGGCGATGCAGCCAGTCCGCGCTGTCGTCCATCGCGGTGAAACGCCGGATGGCGTCGTTGGGGAAACGGGTGGTGATCGTGGTGTGCGCGCCGTCGCGCAGCAGGCGCAGGGCGATATACATGCCGATCTTGGCGCGGCCGCCGGTGAGCAGGGCCCGGCGCCCGGTCAGGTCGGTGCGCGCGTCGCGCTTGCCGCGGCTGTTCGCCGCGCAATCAGGGCACAACTGGTGATAGAACGCGTCGACCCGGGTGTAGCGCTGCTTGCAGATATAGCAGGGACGCGGACGCAGTAGCGTACCCGCGCTCGCACCGTTCGTGGTCGAGCTGATCGGGATGCCCGCGGTCTCGTCGTCGATCCGGTTCGGCGAGCCGGTCGCGGTGGCCGCGACCACCGCCCGGTCAGCGGTCGAGACCGCCTCGCGCGCCGCGGACCTGCGTCGCTGCTTGAGCTTCTTGAACATGTGCCCGACCGCGCGCTGCACCGTCATCGAGTCGGGATGATCCTTGTCCAGCGTTGCGGCCTGCTGCAGAACCCGCAGACAGGTCGCGAGGTCCTCGGGATCGATCATGCTTTCGGCCATCGCGGCGGGAGACATCCTTCACTGAGCTGGGCAAGCGACCGGCCCATTGTCGCAAACCCGCCTGCCGGGAAGCCCTCCGGTTGCCCGCATCCCGCCCCGACGCCCGGGGCGGCAGCGTATTGGGCGGCGCCAGATTCTGCCGGCGCTGGGTTGTGCCGGTGTCGTAGGCTCCGCTACTGCGCAACCCGCGTTCGGTGCGATCAGCTGCCGTGTCGTGGACTGATCGCCGCGTGGGTCGTCGGGGAAGTCGCCGATCGCTTCGGCGGCCGGCAATGGTCCGGTGGCGTCCGGCAAACCGTTGTCCGCGATGCAGAACACCAGGTTCGAACTCGCCGAGTGCGCGACCATCGCCGAGGTCGCACGCACCTTCCGCGACCACTGCGTCAGCACGCACCTGCGTGACGGGGTCGATGTGCCCATCGCCACCATGTCGAAAGTACTGGTTGACCGACCAACTCGGTATCGTGGTTGGCCGCTGCCTGCAACCGTTCGGCGGCTACAGCTACCTGACGGAGTATCCGATTTCGCAGCTCTACACCAGCGCCCGCGTATTGCGCATCGGCGCAGGCAGCAACGAGGTGATGAAGGATCTCATTGCCCGCGCGCTCTGAAACCAGCAGTGCCACGGCAGACGAGCGCGGCTTTTCGGCGCTGCCGCGCCGCCGCAGACTGGAAGCCGACGAGCGGCGCGCGCAGATTCTCGCCTGTGCCGTCGACCTGTTCGGCGAGCGGCCCTATGCGGCCGTCTCCACCGCCGAGCTGGCGCAGCGGGCCGGTGTGGCCCGCGGGCTGATCAACCATTATTTCGGCAACAAGCGTGACCTCTATCTGGCGGTCGTGCGGCGGATGGTGACGCTGCCCGAGCTCGGCACCATGATCGTGCCCACCGGTACTGCGCAACAACGCGTGGACGCCGGCGTGCGCTGGCTGCTGGATATCATCGCCGAGCACGGCCGCATCTGGGTGAAGGTGACCAGCCATGAGGTTGTCGGCGCCGATCCCGAGGTGCAGCAGATCCTGGACGCCGCCGATGACGCGGTGGCCGAACGTCTGCTGCTGATAGTGGGGCTCGCCGAGTGGGCACACGATGCCGAACTGCGCACGTTTGTCCGCGCCTACGGCGGCATGGTCAAGGTCGCCGGCCGGGAATGGATCACCCGGGGCACGCTCACCCGTGAGCAGGTGCACGAACTGCTGTGCGACATGTTGCTGACGCTGGTCACCCGGACGCTGCCGAACGTGGATCGCAGACGGTGAGCCCGCGGTCCGGAAGTCACCGCCGACGCGGCTCGCGGCTATAGCGAACGGGCCGCAGACCCCCGGGAGCATGCCCGTGACGACCGTACTTCAGCTCGATCACCTGCTCCCGGTGGTGTTCGAGCAGCAGGGCGCCGACGCCCGCGATCCACAGGGCCGCGGTGACCGCCGCGCCGACGCCGGCCCACCCGCCGAAGCCGTAGCCGGCGGCGGTCAACGTGCAAGCCATCGCCGCGACCGCGAGCGCGCACAGCACGATGCCCGGCAGGTTGAAGTCGTCGCCGAGCAGATCCCCGGCCCTGGCATGCCAGTTCTGCTTGTCCTGACCCGCGGACATCCTCTTATCCGACATGGATCCTCCTGGCGAAGAGCCGTCGCCGCACTGGCTCCTTGTCGACCAGCATGCACCCGGACCAACAGATCCGCGAGCGTTATGGTGGGTTTGTTATTACGGCTCGATCACGGAGATGGGACACTTCGGCTCAACATTTCGCATTTCCCGCCCTATTCTGTGTCGGTATATCGGGGCGGGTCCGGGTAGTCCGAGGTTCCTGCGTGGTGTGTGTCGGTGTGGAGAGGGACCTGGATGACACGAGCGGAACGGCGTGAGACCGATCGCTGGCCTGTAGCGCAGCCGGAGAAGAGCTGGCCGGAGCCGGAGTCCGACCGGCGCTGGCCGCAGGACGAGGACGAACGCAGGCCCGAACAGCCGCAGGCCCGCCGCCGCACCGGAAGGCTCCGGGTGGAGGTTCCGCCGATCATCAATCCGTACGCGATCATCGCGCTGATCGCCGCGTTGCTCGGACTGTTCCCGGTCGCCCTGGTGTTCGGGTTCATCGCCTTCAGTCATCCCCGCGGTCGCGTCATGGCGCTGTTCGCGCTGCTACTCGGCGCCGCTGAGATGACGGCGGTGGCCGGATTCGTCCTGCTGTCGACCAATGTGCTGCCGAATGTGATCGACCGCACAGCTGCCGTTGCACCGACCACCATGGCCGCGGCGCCCGCGACCATCGAGCCTTCCGCGGCCGCCCTGCCGACCGCCCCGACGACCGCCGCTTCGGCTACCACACCGCCGACCGCGGGTCAGGGACCGGTCCGGAAGAGCGCTGCGTGCACCGACGGCCAGCTCGGTCAGATCGGCACCGCCACCGACGGCAGCACGCTGATCTGCCTGACCACCGCCGGCGGTAACCAGTGGTCCGGCCCGCACGCCGTGGCGACCGCAGTGCAGCAGGCCGGCGCGAAATGCGACGCGTCCGGGGTGAAGACCGGGCGCACCGCTGATGGCCGCGCCCTGGTGTGTGAGGTCAGCGGCCGCGGCGGCACCTGGGTGCTGTGGACCGAATAGCGGACGCCGCTATTCGGGCTTCCTCGCGCGGCTCGGCTGCACCCGGGGCGGTTCGTTGGGCATCTTCGGATACTGCGGGGGCCAGGGAGCGTCCATGAGTCCCGCTGCCATATCCCGCTCGGACATCGCCAGTAATGGTGCGATCGACTGCGGCGCCCGGTCGGCCCATGGATCACCGAATTCGGCGTAGCGGGCGGGCACGGTGGCGATGGTCAGATCGTCGGGCACTACCGAATCCAGATCGGACCAGCTGATCGGCGTCGATACCTGGGCCCCCACCTTGGGGCGTACACACCAGGCGCCGAAAACCGTTTTGTGCGGCGCGTTTTGATTGAAATCGATGAATACTCGAGCACCGCGTTCCTCTTTCCACCACTGCGCGGTGATATCTTCGGGGTATCGGCGCTCCAATTCGCGCGCCAGCGCGACCGCCGCGGCCCGCACCTGATAGCCGTCCCACTTCGGTTCCAGCACCACGTAGATGTGCAATCCGCGCGAACCGGAGGTTTTGATCCGAGATTCGATGCCGAGTTCGGCGAACAGGTCCCTCGTCCGCGCCGCGGCACGTTTGAGATCGGCGAATGCGCTGCCGGGAGAGGGATCGAGGTCGATACGCAACTCGTCGGCGATCTCCAGATTGTCGGCGTGGTTGGGCCACACATGGAATCCGAGACAGCCCTGATTGACCGCCCAGAGAATATGGGCGAGATCGTGGGCGACGAGCGCGTCGCTGGTGGTGCCGTTGGGCGTGGACACTTCCACGGTGCGCAGCCACTCCGGCGCGGATTTCGGTACCCGCTTCTGGAACCAGGATTTGCCCGAGGCCCCGTCCGGATAACGCTCCAGCAGCAACGGCCGTCCGCCGACCACGTTCAGCAACGGTTCGGCGACCGCCTGGTAGTACCGCACCAGGTCGAGTTTTGTTTCGCCGCGCTTGGTGAAATACACCTTGCCCGGATTGCTGATCGTGACGGTTCCACCGTCGACCTCGATATCGACCGACTCACTCATGACCGCGCCTCGCCCGCGCTCGGCTCCGTCATCAGCGAACGCTCGGCTTTGCCCGGTGTTCGCGTGCTCAGTGCGCTTTCGCCGAACAGGGCGCTCAATTCCGCCGGCGCGACTTCGTCCAGCTGCGCGTAGGTGCACGATTCGGGGGTGCGGTCGGTGCGGAAACGCACCAGCCTGCCGCCATGGCGCAGCCGGCCCGATTGGATGTGCTCGTAGCGGACCTCGGCGACCAGTTCCGGTCGCAGCGCTTCCCAGGACAGATCCTTGCCGCCGGTCCAGCGACTCACCCCGCCGGGCATCTTGCCTTCGGCCGCGGCCTGCGCCGCCGCGTCGGCCCAGGCCCGCCACGGATGGTTCTGCAATGCGTTCTCCCGCAGCGCAGCCAACTCCTCGACGAGTTCGCTGCGCCGTGCCGCGGTGAAGCTGCTGGCCACGCCGACGTGGTGCAGGTTGCCCTCGTCGTCGAAGAGCCCGAGCAGCAGCGAGCCGACCCCCGCACCGTCCTTGTGCCAGCGGAAGCCCGCCACCACACAATCGGCGGTCCGCTCGTGCTTGACCTTGAGCATCACCCGTTTGTCCTGCAGGTAGGCCAGGTCGTCGGACTTGACCATGACGCCATCGAACCCGGCGCCCTCGAACCGGGTGAACCAATCCTCGGCGACATCGGGGTCGTGCGTGATCGGGGTCAGATGCACGCGGGCGAGTGCGGTGTCGAGAATCGTCTCCAGCAGCCGCCTGCGTTCGGCGAACGGCGCACCGGTGAGGTCGTCGTCACCGAGCGCGAGCAGGTCGAATGCGACGAAACTGGCGGGCGTCTCCTGCGCGAGTTTGGCGACCCGGGATGCGGCGGGGTGCAGACGGTTCTGCAGCGTATCGAAGTCCAGACCGTGGTCGGTGACCACGACGATCTCGCCGTCCACCACGCACCGATCCGGCAGGGCCTGTCGCAGCAGCTCGGCCACTTCGGGAAAGTACCTGGTCAGGGGGCGATCGTTACGGGAGCCGAGTTCGACCTCGGCACCGTCACGGAACACGATGCAGCGGAAGCCGTCCCATTTGGGTTCGTAGCTCAGGCCCGGCTCGCGCGGCACCGCCGACACGGATTTGGCCAGCATCGGCCGGACGGGTGGCAACACCGGTAGGTCCACGCGCGCTCCTCCTCGGGTTCGATCCGCACCCATACCGACGTCGCGCCCGGGACGAACTCATCGGTATGTGGCCGGGGCCTCGGCTCGATCGTAGGTGCCGGTGCCGACACCTACGTGGAGGTCGCCGCTCAGTTCTCCAGCCACCCGTGCTCGTCGGCGAACGCGGTCAGCCGGTCGCGGATGGTGAGGATCTCGCCCGCGGTGAGCGCGGGGCTGGCATCCAGCAGCAACTCGGTGATCAGACGTTTGTGCTCGGTGACGGTGAGCTGCCCCGAGCCCGGTCGGTCTTTTCCCTTGTGCCGGGGAGTTGGGGGGGACGATCCGCCGACCGCGTTGAGATTGACCGCCTTCGGCCCGCGGTCGCCTTCGGTCACTTCGAATTCGAACACCCGCCCCTGACGCAACTCGTCCTCGTCCAGACCGATGTCGTTGACATGGACGAACACGTCCGGTCCGCCGTCTTCCGGCCGAATGAATCCGAATCCCCGAGACCCGTCGAACGACACCAATTTCCCGATGGACACCAACACCTGCTCCTCGTCGCCGTCGCTACTCGGCCACTGTAGCCCGCGTGTCGCCATCGTTGGAAGAAAGCGCCTTTTGCAACGAATTGAAAACGGTCAGTCCCTGACCGACCATTCCGTTCACCAGTTCGCCGACGCCATCGGGGCCGTTGAGCACGGTCAGATTCGCGTTCGCCAATCCGTTCGATGCCTGCTTGACGATTTCCGGAAGTTGTTCGATCAACAACTGGTCCAGCGCGATCCGGTTGTTCGACGCGGCCGCGGCGGCCTGGATCCGGGTGCGGTCGGCCTCCGCCTCGGCCAGGATGCGCACTCGGTCCGCTTCGGCGCGAGCGGGTTTCACGACCTCGGCCTGCAACTGCTGTTCGCGCAGCTCCGCCTCCTTGCGTGCCTGTTCGGCCTGGGCGGTGAGCACTTCTTGCAGCGCCATCGCCTCGGCGAGCGGGCCGGCCTGCGCCGCTTCGGCGTTGGCCCGGTCGATATCGCGCTGGTACTGCGCGCGCAGGATCGCCGTCTCGCGCTGGTACTCCGCCTGCTTGCGCTGGGATTCCTGGTCGGCCTGCGCCGCCGCCTGCGCGGCCTGCGACTGCGCGATCTGCGCGTCCCGCTGCACCGCGGCATTGTGCGGCGCGGCCAGCGCCGCGATATAGCCGAGGTTGCCGTCATCGATGGACTGGATCTGGAAGGAATCGACCCACAGGCCGATATTGCTCATCTCCACTTTCGAGGCGACGAGCACTTCGTCGGCCAGCTTCTGGCGCTCCCGGATGATCTCCTCGACCGTCATCGACCCCACGATCGAGCGCAGGTGCCCGGAGAAGATCCGTCCGGTCAGCACCGACATCTCCCGCTCCTGCTCGGAGAGGAACCGCTGCGCCGCGTTGACGATCGACTGGGTGTCGTTGGCGACCTTGAACGCGATCACCGCACGGACATCAAGCTGGATCGCCTGCTTGGTGACGCAGCGCTCTTTGATCTCGGATTCGAACATCGCCAGCGACAGATACCGCACTTTGCGAAACAGCGGAATCACCCAGGCGCCGCGTCCGATGATTACTGTGAACGGCGTGTTGTCCCGGCTCCTGCCGCCGCTGACCAGCATCGCCTCGTCCGGGTCCGGTACATGGTAGCCCAGCACGTTGTCTCCCTTACTGTTTCAGGTTCCGTCCGCCGGATCCGGGCAGCGCAATCCACGGGACGACATCGACGATGCGCCCCGGATGGCTCGAGATGACGAGCACAGTCGAACCAGCCGAGATGGGCTCGGTGGCCTGTGCGAGGTACAGCTCGGTTCCCCCTCGAATCGCGACCAGAACCTCACCCAGCGTCCCGGCGCCCCGGATCGGCGATGTGAGCGTACCCGTCAAACCCACCACAGGGTCGGTCATCCGATGATCTCCTCTGCTGCCGCCCGAACCGTCACCCTAATTCTCGCGCAGCACCTTTCGATATCGTGTGGCTATCAGCGTGGGGTAGTGACCCCGAACGCCTGCCGTCAGCAGCGGTACAGCGAGCGGTATGCGGTGAGCGTCGCGACGCAGTGCTCGATGATCTGTTCCCGGCCGGCGCATAACGACCCGTCCAGCCACGCCGCGAACATGCCGGCATTGCCGCTGGCCATCGTCACCGCCGCCAGCCTGCGCTTGGTCGGGTCGTCGATGTGGCCGAGCAGATGGTCCTGCATGATCCGGGTGAACTCCGGCAGCAGCGCGAGGGTGGTCCGGCCGAAGCCGGTGCCCGAGTAGGGCTCGACCAGAAGCAATCGGGACTTGCGCGGGTCGGCGAGCACCTTGTCCACCAGGATCTCCGCCGGCACGCGCGCACGGGACGGGTCTTCGGCGGCCGCGAAGGCCGTAATCGGCTCCAGGAACTCGTCGGCAACCTGGCGGTAGAGCACGTCGAGCAGTTCGTCGCGGCCGGCGAAACTCTCATAGAAGTAGCGGTCGGTGAGGCCCGCCTTACGGCACACCGCGCGCATGGTTACCCCGCTCGCGCCCGAATCGCCGATCAGATCGAGCGCGGCCTCCAGCAACGCTGCCCGACGCGCCTGTCTGCGCTCGCTGAGCGTCGTTCCACCCCAGATTCGTGGGCCCGCGTCGCCGTCCGATTCCGTAGCTGTCTGCACGGCCCAACGATAGTGCGCTGGTGGTGGGCCCGGACGCAGCGCTCACCGCCCATACGCCGAGGGTTTGCGGTAACGTACCCCGGGCGATCACGGGCCGGTAACTGTGAGTTTACTCGAGTCGGTTAGCTTCCCTCGATCTATCAGTGGTTCTGCGGTGGAGGATGACGGCACGTGTACAACTCCACTGCGGGGATGCTGTCCGACCCGATCGGCGATGGTCTCCGTCGCGCCACGGTACCCGCTGCACACCCAGCGGTTCGGCTTGTTCCGCCGCCGCGCAGCCCTGTGCTGCTCGCTCGCGGTCCGCGTCCGGCGCACGTGCCGCTCGCGCCCGCCCAGGAACGGATGTGGCATGCCGCGCGGGCCGGAAACTCGAGTGACTGGAATGTGGCTCGCGCGGTGCGCCTGTCCGGTCCGGCGTTGCGACCCGAGGCGCTGGTGGCGGCGATAGGTGACGTCGTCGCCCGGCACGAACCGCTGCGCACCCGCTATCCGGACACCACCGTCGGTCCAGCCCAGGTGGTCGTCCCGGCGAGCGAGGAGTTGGCACGGGCCGAAGTCATCGAGGTCACGGAAGCCGAATTGCCGGAACGCGTCGCGGAATTCGCCGCCCGCGAATTCGATCTGGCCGCCGGAATTCCGCTGCGGGCACGGTTGTGCGTACTCGGTCCGTGCGAGATCGTGCTGGTTCTCGTCGTGCACCACATCTCGATCGATGGCCGGTCGGTGGCCCCACTACTGCGTGACCTGGTCACCGCGTATCTCGCCAGACAGGCCGGCGCCGCACCGGCCTGGACGCCGCTGCCGATCGACTACGTCGACTACACCCTGTGGAAGCACGCCCAGCTCGGCGATTACTCCGACGAATGGAGTCGCGCCACCCAGCAGTTGCGCTACTGGGCCAATGCGCTGGCCGGCCGGCCGCCGATGCTCGAGTTCCCGTGCGATCGCCCGCGTCCGGCCCCGCGGACGGGAGCTGCCTGCGTCGGGGCAACCGTGCCGGTCGTGATCGAACCCGGTGCGCATCGCGCGTTGCTCGAGCGCGCTTGCGCGACGCAGACCAGCTTGTTCATGGTGCTGCAGGCGGCATTCGCGGTTGCGGTCGGGGCGTTCTCCGGCAGCGGCGACGTCACGGTGGCCACCGCGGTGGCCGGTCGCGATCATCGCCTGCTGGACGAACTGGTCGGCAACTTCGCCGACGACGTGCTGCTGCGGGTACGTCTGGATCGCGCCGCCGATATGGACGAACTGCTCGAGCAGGTGCGCCGGGTCGCGCTGGCCGCCTTCGCCCACCCGGACACGCCGAACCAGCGGCTCAAGCGCTGCTTGCTGCAAGACGCGGCCTGTCCGCTGTTCCAGGCGACGCTCATCCTCCAGCGGGGTGCGGCCGCTCAGCTCGCCGATGCCGCCGCCGGCGGCGGGGAACTGACTGTCGCCGAACTCGACACCGGGGTGATCCGCGCCAAGCACGATCTCGAGTTCGGCCTGGTGGACCGCTACGACCGGATGGGCGCGCCCGCGGGCATCGACGGCGTGTTCATCTATCCGACCGCGTTGTTCGAGCGCAGTACCGCGGTGGCATTCGTCGAATTGTTCACGGTCACCGTCGAACTGTTCGCCACCGGTTACCGCGGCCCGCTCGCGCCGTTGCTGGGTAACCACCGCGCCCCACAGCGATCATGCCGATGATCTTCTTCGGGCACGGCACGTACTTCTGATCTACTTCTGATCCGCGAGCGGGACCGCGCAGCTAGTACCGCCCTTGGAGATAGTCGACGAGGTGCTCACGTTCGGTGGCCAGTTCGGAGATCGCGCTCTTCACCACGTCGCCGATACTGACGATGCCGACCAGCCTGCCCTCGTGCACGACGGGTAGGTGCCGGATGCGGTGCTCGGTCATGATGCGGCGCAGGCCGTCGACCCGGTCATCGAGCGCGCAGGTGTGGACGTCGGAGGTCATGATCTGCGAGACGGGCGTGTCCAGCAGGTCGGCGCCGTGGGCGTGCAGGCTGCGGACGACGTCGCGCTCGGAGACGATGCCCGCGATCGCGTTGCCGTCCGGTGAGACGACCACCGCGCCGATATTCCGCTCGGCCAGCACGGCGAGCAGCATGCGCACCGTCATGTCAGGGGCAACCGTTGCTACGTCGCTGCCCTTCCTGCGCAGGATCTCCGAAATCTGCATATTTCACTCCTGATGTCGCGGCACTATCAGGATCGCAAGTTCGCGGCGCGGTGACCAGCACAGATCCGTTACAAGCCACGATTTGGTCACGGCGCGGACGTCAGAGCCTTCGGGCCGGGCTGCGATCGAGGTCGTCGCACAGGACAGATCGAACGCGCCGTAGGTCATGACGGGTGTGCTCCAAATACCAAGGCAGGCGTGCATGAAATCATGCCCGAGTCGAGCGTCTCACTGCGGCTACCGGCCCGACGAATTGTGCGATGCGGTATCGGCGGCTCGACGTGCGATGTGGAGCGATTCGCCCGGTGCCGACGCAGCTAGCGGAGAGGAACCGCCCAGTTCGACGAATAGCATTGTATACCAGTCGTATTCAGAGGTTATTCGTCGTCCAGCCCGGCGGATAGATAGGCGGCAGCAGCCAGCCACTGCCTGCATTGCGGACCGTGTACCTCATGGGCAGTGAGGATGTCGCGGGCTTGGCGGTAGGTGAGACCGCGCGGCTCCACCACGCAGTCGGACCCGGGCAAATCCGGTGTCGGGTATTGGCGCGAGAGTTCGGCTCCGGTGATGACAGCAACCGGGTGGGGAGTTCGGAATGGCTGGCTCATTCGACTGGCCTCTTGTGTCCGGCATGCGGTGGAAGGCTGACGGGATCATGACGCCAGCTCGAGCCCCTTGCGCACCTCCCAAATTTCGAGTATGAGTCTACGTCTCCGTTGCTTACAAATGCAAGTACATCTGCACGATCGGTGAGGCAAATCGGGGCGCCGGCCATCGGCCGCAAGCAGGTGAGTATCGATGTCCCGCTTGCCTTTTGATATCCAGGGGCCTTGTCGAATCCGGGCAATTGCGCCGGAGGCGGAGATGGGGGCGATCTCACCGACTGGCGTCACCGGCGATGCGGGCGATCTCGTAGCCGTCCTTCCCTGTCGTATCCAGGAGTTTCAGATCCGCGTGGAGTGCCCCGGATAAGCCGGCTGTGGTCGCCGGACGTGGGTTGGACTACTCGCAAACCTGTCTGCTGGCATTGCCGTGTGATTGGAACGATGCGCGGTGGCGCGAACGGCGCACGCATCCGATATGCGGTGTGACAGTGCGAGATTCGCGTTCTGCCAGCAAACGAGGTCGGCTGGCCGATCATGGATGTCGCTGCATGCCTCCACGATCATGTTTCACATTCCCGGCGAGAGGTTCCGTATCCAGTAAGCCCACAAGGGCGAACTTCGTGCTATCGTCCGGTGTTGGTGCAGATGCAAGAACGTTTGAATGTGCATATGCACGAACCGATTCGCCGAACTGTAGTAAGCGAGGAGTGGGCCACAATGTCCGATACATCCACCAACAACGTTCTCGGAACTTGGCGCAAGAGTTCCTTCAGCAATCCCAGCGGCAACTGCGTCGAGCTGGCCGAAGCATCCAACGGCCAGGTGGCGGTACGTAACTCGCGGGACCCGGAAGGCGGTGTTCTTTTCTACACCCGTCCGGAGATCGATGCGTTCGTCCGTGGCGCCAAAGCCGGAGAGTTCGACTATTTGACCAGCTGAGCGGTGATATCAGCGTTCGGCGCGGTGTGTCTTCGCGCCCGGTAGTTGTGACACACTGCGAGCAATCCCGGAGTCTCGGCGACGAACTCGATGATCGCTGAACCCGGTGATCGCTGAACCCGACAATTCTTTATCGAATTGGCTGAATAGGCCAACGAGCCCGGTTGGTGGCATCGCTACAACGATCTGCTGCCACCGTGGTTCGGCCCTTATATCGTTTCGGTGCAGGCCGCGAGCAAGATTCGCACCACAAGGCGCCTCTTGTTCCTGGCCTGCTGCAACCCCTTGAATACGCCAGGGCGGCCGTGGTGCTGGGTCACGATGACGCCGATCCGGATCGGCGGGTTGCGGTGCGGCAACGCGGGCAGGAGATTCTGTTCCACCCGGACCCGCCAGTGGGTTTGGGCGGTGATCGACGAGGCGGCGTCGCACCGCCCGAACGGTGGGGTGCGGGTACACCGGGAACGGATGCCGCATCTGATCCGAAATCTGATCGAACTGGCCAACCTGCCGAGCGGAACGATTCAACTGCTGCGGTATGTCGCGGGCGAGCACGCTCCGGGAAGTCCCTTCAGCATCCTGCGGAATCTTTGAATCGGAAATTCCCGACGTAGTCTATCTCGAACACCTGACCGCGCGCGGTATCTGGCGCGACGGCAAGACCTGGCGCTCTATCTGTCGGTCATCGACCGGCTCAGCGTCCAGGCCAATTGCCCGGAATAGTCCATCAAGATCATCGACAAGTGCGGTCCCGGCCACCGAGGCCACGTTGCGTTGGTCGAACGGCCGAACAAACCAAGACATCCACCCTTGGACAGGCGGGTGGAATCGCCCGGCGCGGGGCGGCGGGCGAAAGTTCCACGGGAGTTCTCCTGGCGCAGAATGATTGGATATCCGCTAAGCGTCGGCCGACGGACCCGGTTATTACTGCCTGATGAAACTGGAGGCGATTCGCCAGAATGTCGCGGGCTGTAATGCCTCGAGGTCCCAATCGTCAGCCATAGCGTGCGCGGTGGTGACGATTCGTTCTATATCGAAGTCGTTCCGCGTCGCAGCACCAGTGGATTCGACGGCATCGATGACGTATGCCAGGGCGGATTCTCGGGAGAACGCGGTTTTCGCGCGGGCGCTTCGGGCCGACGATGTGCTCATATGCCTATCGTTCGCAGGCTGGTCGGCCGATGCGGCATCAGCTGATCGGAGCCTGCTGGTGAGTGATTGTTCCATTCAAATGCCCCTGATGTTCGGCGTGGCAAACCCGCGGCGACTGCAGCCTTCGGCTCACCAACACGACCTCCCCTGACGGTCCCCTGTAAAGCGTTGCGGCACTGAGTTTATGCCGCTGCGGCTTTCAAATGCAAGCACATCTGCATGATCGACTGTACGTGCGCGCGGCCTATTCCGCCGACGCGAGTTTGCGGACTCGGTGCTCGCGACCGAAATTCACGCGCGGCCGAACAGGACGTCCGTGCTGTAATCGATCTGCGTACCGGGCTCGACGAATTGATCGGCGGCCTCCCGCCAGGCGAGGAAATGTTCGGTGAAACGGTGTGCCTCCGCAGCCTCGTCATCGGTGTAGAGCTGGTAGAGAAAGAAGCGGTGCGGGTCCACCCGATCTGCGCAGATGTCGAAGCGCAGACAGCCGGGCTCGGTCCGCACGGAGGCGTCGGCGCTGCGGGATATGGCGGCGAGGAACTCGGCGCGCGAGCCTGGACGGATCCTCATCGAGACGATACGACTGAACACGGTTCTTCTCCCATCGTGACCGTTGTAGGTCGATCGGCAAGGGCTACAGCTGGGTTCGTCCGGCTCGGTCGGCCAGTTGCGCAATCGCCCGGCTAATCGGGGTCCCGCCCGAAACGAGTTCGAGAGTGCTCCCGAAGGTGTGCGCGGCAGACAGTAATCCGGACAGAACGGCCGCCACATCGGCGCGGGGGATGTCGCCGCGCCCGACCGGCGGTGGCGCGAGTGTCACGAGTCCGGTGCCGAAGGAATCGGTCAGCACACCGGGCCGTAGGATCGTCCAGTCCAGATCCCGCTCCCGCAGATCGTTTTCCGCCTGGGTCTTGGCATCGACATATGCCGCCCACACCTCGTCGGTGCCGGGGGCGGGAGGCCGACCGGCGCCCATCGCGGAGATCTGCAGAAAGCGGCGCACTCCGGCACGCTCGGCGGTCTCGGCCAGCCGGAGGGACCCGCCCAGATCCACGGTGTACTTGCGTTGCGCACCGCTGCCGGGACCGGCGCCGGCGGCAAAAATCACTGCGTCGCCACCTTTTACGACGTCCGCCAGGTCTTCGCCACCGACCTTCTCCAGGTCGCACACCACTGGGTCGGCCCCGGCTGCGCGCACCTCGGCGGCATGAGCAGGATTGCGGATGAGTGCGGCGACCTCATGGCCGCCCCTGGTGAGCAGCGGGGCGAGCAGCAACGCGATCTTCCCATGTCCGCCTGCGATGACGACGCTCATGGACTGCTCCTTTCGGTCGAGGCGTCGCCGCGCTAGCGCTCGGGTCCGCCGGGATTGCAGCGGGCTTCGACAGTGGCTTGGTACCCGACCGCCGGACGCCAGGGTTCCAAATTCCAGCTCGGTTTGTCCGGTTGGACCAGCCGTGCCCACGCCCAGTGGCAGCGGAACTGGTCACGCATGCCCGGAGTGTCGGCGTCCGCCGACAGGGCCACGACTTCCTGCCATGCTCGATCGTCCGAGCCGGGAAAGGTGGTCTGCCGCCCGGCCTGGGTGGGGAAGACGAGCAGCCGGGCGCCGTCGATCGTTTCGGTCCAGGCGACGTTCGCAACCAGCGGCTGTCCCGCGTAGGGATCGGCGGGCGGCACGGCGCCCAGCGGGGGTGCGACCGGGGATACGGCTGGGAGGGACGTGGTGGTGACGGTCGTTGTCGTGCCGGTCATGGACGAGGACTCACGGGGACCACAAGCCGCCGCGAGCGGCAGCAGGCCGACCGACAGCAGCGCGACGGCCCGGCGCCGGCGGACGAGGTGATGCGGGTACCGCTGCGCCACGGTCCCACCTCCTGCGTTCGCCTCGACATCCTCGTATTGATCTCCCGAGCCTAATGGGCGGAGCGGGACGATGCCCGTCCAGTCCGCGCCGGCGCAGCGAAGGCTGGGGTGGTGGCATCACGGGCGCCGCCGGGCAAGATCCGTCCGTAATCTGTGCGGCAAGCGAAAGCTGACGCAGCCGCACGAGCCCTTGTGGCCCCGGCGAACCCGGGCACCGTGACGGGTCTGGCGGAACAGCGCTTGGCTCGCGTACTCAGCGCCACAGCGAGCGGCGGGGTAGCCTGCGCGGGTCGGGTCGAACCTCGCCGTCAACGGAGACGGTGAGCCCGGCGTGTACGGCGGCCGAGGTGGACTGCCGTCCATGCCACCGTCTCCATCCGTACGGCGCGGCCGCGCCGTACGGATGACGGCAGCGGGCCGCCAATGCTGAGAACATGTTCCAGCTTATCGTCTGGAAATGTCGCAGATCGGGCACTCGGCATGTGGGGTACGGTCACGGGCCGGCGCCTGCCTCGGCCATCGTCCGGCCATCCCGAACTTATGGATTGTCAACATGTTCACGTTTGGCAGGGACCGTGCGTGGGCGATGTTGTCGAGGATGATTACAGCGTTGGACGATTCAGGAGGAACACGTTCGATGAGTCAGGACCCCCGTACGCCGGGTAGGGGAGTGGGGCTGCGACGCCTGGCATATGCGATCGGCGCCATGGCCGCGGGCCTGGTGCTTGTCGTGAGCACGGCCGGTGCCGCGACCAGCACGCCTTTGTACCCGCAGCCGGATCCCGATCCCTTCTACCAGACACCTGCGGACATCGCCGATCGCAAACCGGGCGATGTGATCGCGACCCGGGTGATGCCGCCGCTGACGATCTTCCCGGACACCACCGTGACCCTGGTGCGGTTCCGGTCGACCAATTCGGAGGAGAAGCCGATCGCGGCGACCACCACGGTGCTCACACCCAAGGCACACCGCCCCGATGGGCCGTTGCTGTCGTTCCAGCACATCATCAACGGGCTGGGTTCGGAGTGCTCGGTCTCGCGGGTGCTCTATACCGGTGACCCGAATCTGATCGTGCGGGAAGCGCCGGGCTGGAACGTGCTGCTCTCCCGCGGTTGGAGCGTGGCGCTGCCCGACCATCTCGGCCCCAACTTCGCCTACGGCGCAGCCAAGCTCGGCGGGCAGATCACCCTCGACGGTATTCGCGCCGCGAAGCAGGTCGATGAGCTGGCCGTGCGGCGCAGCCCCGTGGCCATGGTCGGATATTCGGGCGGTGGCATGGCCACCGCGTGGGCGGCCGCGCTGCAGCCGAAGTACGCGCCGGAGCTGGACATCGCCGGTGCGGCCATGGGGGGTGTGCCGATGAACCTGGTGAAGATGCTCGAGGGGCTGGGGTTGAACGCACACCCGGCGTTCGGTCTCGCGCTGGCCGCGGGCTTCGGGCTGGAACGCGAATACCCGCAGCGCTTCCCGCTCAGCGACCAGCTGAACGAACGAGGTCTGGCTGCCCGCGCCCAGATCGGCAACAGCTGCACCAACGACATCCTGGCCGCGGGTGCGGGTCGCGGTGCGCTGGACTTCGCCAAGACGACCTCCATGATGAACGACAACACCGCGCGCGCGGTCGTAGCGGAGAACAGCCTCGAGCTCTACGACGGTGTGCCCGAGACGCCTGTGTTCGAATGGCATTCGCCGATCGACGGACTCATCCCCATCGACGCGGTGGTCAACACCGATAAGCGGTGGTGTGCCGCCGGTGCCAGGGTGCAGTCCGAACAGATCCCGGTGCCCGATCACCTGACGGCAGCGGTCCTCGGCATTCCGGCGGCACTGGACTGGCTGGACGCCCGATTCCGGGGAGAGCCCGCACCGAGCAACTGCTGAATCGACCACAACGCGACCACCGCGCCGGACCTGTTCGCTGCGTGCGGGTCTCGGCCGGTGGTTGCGATCTCGATACGCGACAACGCCACTCGAGTATTTCCAGCCGCGAGTTGCGCGTACTGACGTAGCCTGACGTCCTGGCTCCCGGTCCGGCAGGGGAGATTTGGGTCGAAGGCCGAAACGCCCCGGGTGCCAGAAGCATCAGCCGTCGCACCCAAGGGCGTACGCCATGAGATATTTGCCTGCAATTGCCGTCGCATTGCTCGTCGGCGGCACGGTTCTGGCCGGTCCGGCCGCCGCGGAGCCGATACCCGCACCCCCGCTGCCCGACGTGTCCGGTGAATTCCCGGCGCCCAGTGGGTTGCTGCCCGGATTGCAACAGCTCATCGATCAGGTGATTCCGCCGCCCCCGATCGCGCCGGCGCCGGAGCCGACCGGGCCTGCGCGGCAGGTGGCCCCACTCCCGCCGTCGCTGGCGGCGCTGCGCCTGGCCACTCTGCCGTCAGCCGTCGGTGATCCGATGTTCGACCTGCGTCCTGCGGGCCTGGATGACCTGCTCGAGGGGCAGGTCATCGATGTCCGTGACGTGCGCGCGACGGCCGCGCCGCTGATGCTGCTGCCGATCGCGCGTGCCCTGCTCGTGAAGTACCGCACGACCGATGCCCACGGTGGGGCGTCATACGCCACCGCAACGCTGATCGTTCCGGCAGCGGACTGGCCGGGCCCGGGCCCGCGACCGGTGGTCGTGAACAATTTGCCGATCGACGCGCTCGGCCGCATCTGTACCCCGGGATACACTCTCGCCCACGGGCTTCATCCGGATACCAGCACGACCGACTTCGTTCCGCCCACAACGCATATCGCGGCGCTGCGCGGATACGCCGTGCTGATCCCGGACCATGAGGGGCCGTCGATGGCCTACGCCGAGCCGATCGTGGCCGGACACGCGGTGCTCGACTCGATCAGGGCGGTGCGTGGATTGCTGCCGGATGAGTTCGGCGCCAGTAGGTTCGGCATCGTGGGCTATTCCGGCGGAGCCATCGCGACTCATGGAGCGGTGAAGCTGATCGCCAGTTACGCACCGGAATTGGCGCAGGTGGTTGCCGGCGCGGCGTTGGGCGGAGTGCCCGCCGACTACGAGATCCTGGCGCGCAGTATGAACGGGAATCTCGCGTCGGGGGTGTTCATGGGCGCGGTGTTGGGCATCGGCCGGGAGCGGCCGGAAATCCTCGCCCGGATGAACAATCTCGCGCAGTGGGTGGCGACATCGCCGGTGAAGGACATGTGCGGCAGCAGTTATGGGCTGGCGGGCGTTCTGATGCTGCCGATCGATATCGCGGCCAACTACCCCGATCCGCTGCACTCGACGCTGGCCATGGAGATCTACCGGGCGACCAGAATGGAAGGTGTGAAGTCGGCGGCGCCACTGTATATCTACAACGGCGAGCAGGAGTTCTGGATACCGGCGGACGGCGCGCGCAACCTCTACCAGGAACAATGCCGCCTTGGCGTGCCCGCGGTGTACCGCAGTGTGCTCGGCGAGCACATCATCGCCGGGGCACTCGGCTATCCGGAGGCCATGCTCTGGCTGGATGCTCGGCTGCGCGGGATTCCGGCTGCCGACGAGTGCTGACCGTGCAACGGCCCCGAGCGGCATCCGGCGAAGCGCCAGGCCGGTAGGCGACATGCTCGGCACCGAGTGTTCCTCGGTACGCCGCCGACCATCGACTAACCAGCGGGCCGCGTGACCGAGTGATCAAGTATTGTCCCAGTGGGACAATACGAGGTAAGCTGTGCGTATGGGCGACGCGGGAGTCGGTCTGGACGGTCGCCGGCTGCGCACTCGGCGCAGCCGCGAGGCGCTCTCCCGCGCGGCGTTCGATCTGCTCACCGAACGGGGCCTCGACGCCGTCGCCGTCGAGGACATCGCCATCCGGGCCGGCGTCACCCGGCGTACCTTCAGCCGGCATTTCGCCTCTATCGAGGAAGCCATACTCGGCGACGTCGATCAGGACGTGCACCTGTTCAACGAGGCACTGTGCCGCCGTCCCGCATCGGAGTCGCCGCTGGTCGCCTACCGAAACGCCGTCCACGACTGGATCGCCACCGAGTACGGTGGCGTCCGCGCCGCGCTGCTGGCTCGACGTTGGGCGCTGTTCCAGCGTTTCGCGGACGAGCCCGAGCTGTTCGCCGGATACCAGCGCATCCGGATCGACGGGCAGCGCGAATCGGTCCGGATCATCGCGGCGAGGCTGGGCGTGGATCCGCTGACCGATCCACGTCCGGCCGCCGCCGTCGGCGCCGGTGCGAGCATGCTGCTCGCGGCATTGCAGAGCTGGGCGGCGGGCCCGGATCCGCTGGGCCTGCCCGAACTCGTCGACGCGTTCTTCGCCACCCTCGTCGCCCTCACTGCCGAATTCCGTTACGAGGAGTCACCGTCATGTCTACCGGGTCGGTGAGCATCTACCGCAGGACGTGCCGACGGGTCGGGCTGGACCGAAATCCGCTGCGCCGCAGGGCAGACCGTGTGCAGACCGGAGTGGCCGCCTTGCTCGCCCTGGTGTTCTTGATCATCGTCCCGGTGCTGGCGGTGATCGTCGGCGGCGGAGTATACCGCATGGAAACGGCCGCGGTGCAAGCTGAAACAGCGCGCCTGCACCGGGTCGACGCCACCGTGATCGAGGCCGGTAGAGCGCCGCTCTATGCGCCGGTCATACCCGCACGGGTGTCCTGGAAGGACGCCGCAGGCGGGACACACACAGGCGACTATCAGTCGACCACAGTGGTCCAACCTGGTTCCACCGTGTCTATTTGGTTGAACGACGGCGGAAGCATCGTGGAGCCGCCGTCCTCGACCAGGGCTGTCAGTAAGGCAGTACTGCTCACCTCGGCGGCCCTGGTCGGTGTCGCGGTCGTGCACGGGGGTAGCTATTGGCTGGTGCGCCGCCGGCTGGACCGTCGGCGCCTGCGCCAGTGGGAAACCGAGTGGGTGGCCGCCGACCTCACCTGGGGGCACGGCTGAACCCTGGTGCGGCCTGCCCGCCGGGCGCGGGTAGCGAGCCCGCGCAGCGGGCACGTCACCCGCCGAGCCGCAGCGCGACGAACGAGGGGACCGGCACTGCTGCGACTGTAAGAGCATCGGCGAGCCGGTCGCCCGCTTCGGCGCGGATCATCGGAGATTTTCCGACTGCTGCCCGGTTACGTTGTGACACAACATAATCGATGCGCAGGGCTCAGCAGGTGTCGGGGGCCGAGTCGCCCGCCAGCCGGAACTCGAATCGGATAGCACCTGGGCTTTGGGCAGGCAGGACGATGGCGGCGCCGTGGCCGGGTGTCCAGGTCCGGGGAACCAGGACGTAGTGGTCACCGATGCGACTCAGTGGCACCAGCCCGTCGTAGCGGAACCGGTAGGCGGAACCGGCATCGGAATCTGTGCCACAGACCGTTGTGCGGACGTCCGATCGGGACAGATGCAGCTGTTTTTCGCTGTAGATGATGACGTGGGAACTGGTTGACAGTTGCGCGGCCCACTCCCGCGCCCGGGTCTGGCCCACCGCGACGGAGTAGTCGGTAGCGATCCAGAACAAGTTGATACCGACCATGGTGAACAGGATCACCCATTCCGCCACTCCGGCCGCCGCGGACGGCAGTGTCGCGGTTGCGGGCAGGCGTTCCCGCAAACGCTGGCGGCGCAGCACGACCAGCAGCCACAACACCAGCACACCGGCGATGATCGACACCGGCGCCACGCACAGCCCTTTGTTGAGCGGAGTCACCACGTATATCCGCGACAGGCCATTGACGAGGACCGCCCCGGCGATCACTGCGATCACCGCGGTGGCCCATCGCGGGGGCTGCCGGGCACGGACCGAATCCGGAAGCGCGATATACCCCCAGAGCAGAGTCATGCCGATGAGACCGACGAGGGTCAGCGGCACGAACAGCGTGTCGACAGTGCGCATCAGATACTCGCGGATGCTCGGATTCAGCGTCGTCGAGTCGACACCGAAGTAATTGAAGTACCAGTAGACGTGCGCCCAGCCGAAGTAGAACAGCACGGCGGTCAACAGCGTCGTCGGCGCCACCAGCTGTCCGATGGATTTCGCGACATGGGTGAACCCGTCGAACGCCGACCCCGTCGCAGGGGGCGATGCTTGCTCACCCGGTGGTTGTGACACGGGGCTTGCTCGTCGGTGTCGCTGTGGGGGAGACGGTCCTGGACGGCGAGCCGGTTTCGGTTGGCGAGCCGGTCTCCGAGGTCTCCTTCGGTTGGAAGCCTTCATTGCCGCAGGGAAGTTTCTGCGGGGCCAGCGTCCCGGTGAGCAATGTCAGTGTCGAGCCGGGTATCAGAATGAGCGACCCGTTGGGAGACTTCTCGGTCGGCTTCGAATCCGCTTCCGCGCCCCGGTAACTGGAGTATTGGCAAGTGCTGCGCAGGGTGTCCGTCTTGTCTTTCGCAATGTCGACCTCGACGCAGTGGCCGCAGTGCTCGGCTATCGCTTGCACCGCGATGTCCCGGACCGCCACAATCGGGACGCCTTGGAGTTCGGTGAAGGCCGGGATCCGGAAGGGCGCGCCCGCCGCCTTACCGGCATCGGTTTTCCCCGGCAGCCCGGGTACTCCCAGGCTCGGCGGGGCACCGGACGAAGGGGGCTGCTGCGTCGTCGCACTGCCCGCTGCCCGGTCGGGTATCGAGGTGGCGCAAGCCGACGTCGCTACCGCCACTGCCGCCAGGAACACTATTCGCCGAGCGAACATGTCTCCCCTCCCCGCATTTCGGGCCGCCGATCATGACGAGCGTGGCCGATACTGTACGTGACCACGTCTTGCGCCACTGATCATCTCTCGAGACGCGATCCGGCAGCGGGGAATTCGCTGTATCTCTCCTCTTTTCGCGGGTTTGCCGCGGTCTCGACCGGAGTGACGGGTTGTGTACTGGACTGGGTCAGGACGCGGTCTGGTCCGGAGTCGGAAGATGTGCGGCGCAAATGGCTTCGACGAATTCGCCGACCTGTTCTTCAGGCAACTGGCGCGCTAGATCCGCCTCGGTGATGATGCCTGCGAGTCGACCATGAGCGGTTACCGGAATCCGGCGGATACGGAACTCGGTCATGCGCGCCAGAACGTCACCGATGTCCACGCCGACGTCGACGGTATGCAGCTCATCCTGGCCCTGGGCGAGTTCTCCCGCCGTGGTCGTTCGGGGATTCAATCCGACGCCGATAACCTTCACGACGATGTCACGATCGGTCACGATCCCGACCGGATGACCTTCGCCATCGCAGACGGGGAGCGCTCCGATGTCGAGCTGGCGCATCCGCTGGGCGGCGAAATCCATAGTGTCGCGTACGCTGATGCACTCGACATCCGGGCGCATGACGGTCTCCGCAGTGATCATGCTGAGCCTCCTCGATACGAACCGTCGGTTGCCGCTCGACCATCACCCGGATTCCCGCGCCGCCGGTAGGGGACAAGGTCACCGTGTCGCGGGATTCTCGGTGGGGCCCGTCACCCAGGGACTCGGCAATGACCACGTCGGCAGCTTCCCGCGCGTGGCGTTACCTGGCGGCCTGCTATCTTGAACGTCGTTCAAGTTGTCGCGGAGGGTTGTCGTGGAGGGTATCGAGGACTCTCGGGAGTCGAGCGTTCGCGTTTCAGCGCGCGATATGGCGCAAATCGCTGTTTTCGCGGCGTTGATCGCGGCGCTGGGTTTGCCGGGGGCCATCACGGTGGGTTTCAGCGGCGTGCCGATCACCGTGCAGACTCTCGGTGTGATCCTGGCCGGCGCGGTCCTCGGGGCGCGCAAGGGCACGGCCGCGGTGCTGGTTTTCCTCGCGCTGACGATGATCGGACTGCCGCTGCTGTCCGGTGGCCGTACCGGTTTGACGGCCCTGGCGGGGCCCAGTGCGGGATACCTGATCGGCTGGGTTCCCGCGACATTGCTCATCGGTCTGCTCACCGCGCGGATCCTGCCGAAATACCCGATCGTGCTGGGTCTACTGATCAATGCTGTGGGCGGGATGCTGGTCGTCTACGTGTGCGGGATCGCCGGACTGCTGCTGCGTACCGATCTGGGGGTCGCGGCCGCGATCTCCACTAATGTCGCGTTCATTCCCGGCGACCTGATGAAGGTCGTCGTCGCGACGGTGGTGGCCAAAGGTGTGCACCGTGCGTACCCCGGTCTGATCCGTGGCTAGTCCCGAACTCGGCGGCGCGGACGATCGACCCGCGCTCGACTTCGACGGCCGCAGATGGACTTACCGTGACCTCGACCAGGCGATCGAGCAGTGGATCCGGCAGCAGGGCGACGCGACAGTTTATGACGCGTCGCCCCTCTCGGTTCCGGACGCGTTGATCTGTGTGTGCGCGGCGGCTCGGCGTGGCATCCCGGTACTGGTCGAGAATCCGGCCGCGCGTCCGCACCGCCCGAGCACTCCACCCTCGGCGTTCCTGCTGGTGGCGACGTCGGGGTCGACCGGACAGCCGCGACCGCTCGCCCGGACGGCCGCCTCCTGGTACGACAGCTTCCCGGCGTTCACCGCGATCACCGGCGTCACGCCGACCGACCGCGTGCTGATCACCGGCCCGTTGCACGCGACGATGCACCTGTTCGGCGCACTGCACGCGCTCTGGCGCGGTGCGTGCGTCACCGACGACCCGTCGCGCGCCACCGTCGTGCATGCGGTTCCCGCGGTGCTGCGCGAGGTGGCGCGCACCTGCCCGCTGCTGCGTACCGCGATCGTCGCGGGCATCGCTCTGGACCGTGGTGCGCTGGCGGCGGCCGGCCACATCGAAGTCGTCGAGTACTACGGGTCTTCGGAAGTCTCCCTGGTGGCGGCTCGGCGCGTTCCGGAGCCGATGCGGCTGCTCGATGACGTCGAGGCCGAGGTCCGCGGCGGCGAGCTCTACGTTCGATCCCCGTACACCGTGCTCGGCGCGCCGGACTGGTTCAGGGTCGGTGACCTCGCCGAACTCGGAGACGACCGCACGCTGACGGTGCGCGGTAGGGGCGAGTGCGCGATCAATGTCGGTGGCACCACAGTGGTCGCCGAGGATGTCGAGCGCATCCTGGAAGCGCTCGACGGAATCGCCGCCGCGGCCGTGCTCGGATCGCCGCACGCCGTTTTCGGCGAAACCGTCACGGTCGCAGTACAACTGGACGGTAGTGTCGGTCTCGACGAGATCCGTTCGCGAGCTCGCCGGGTGCTGACGAAAGAGGCGATGCCGCGTCGGTGGGTGCCACTTCCCGCACTGCCGCGGACTGCCGCGGGAAAAGTCGCCAGGGGACAGCTGAAAGACTTGCTGACATGAACCCTGCCCCCGTCCTGGTGGCGCCGCGTCGCACACCGATCGGCACTGCCGGGCACGGATTCGCGGAGCTGACCACCACCGATCTGGCCGCGCCGGTGTTGCGTGAGGTGTTGGCGGCCGTGCGCGCGGCGGGCATCGATGCCGAGGTCGACGATGTCGTCCTCGGCAATTGTCTGGGACCCGGCGGCGACCCGGCGCGCATCGCCGCGTTGCGAGCAGGTCTGGGCGTGCACGTTCCGGGCGTCACCGTCGACCGGCAGTGTGGCTCCGGGCTCGATGCCGTGATGCAGGCGGCATTGCGGGTGCGCAGCGGCGTGGACCAACTCATACTGGCCGGCGGCGTCGAATCGGCGAGCACGGCGCCGTGGCGTTTCTGGCCGCCCGTCGCGGACGCCGATCCCGTGCGCTACACCCGCGCTCCTTTTGCGCCAGCAGGTTTTCCCGATCCCGATATGGGGGTCGCCGCCGACGATCTCGCGCGAGCGCTCGGCATCAGCCGTGCGCGGCAGGACGCCTACGCGGCGCGCTCGCACACTCTCGCCGCAGCCGCCGACTTCTCCGCGGAGATCGTGCCGATCGGTGACGTGCACCGGGATGAGCGCATCCGTGCGGGCATGACCGAGGCGCGGCTGGCGCGGCTGCGGCCCAGTTTCGGCGTCGAGGGCACCGCGACCGCGGGCAATTCGTGCGGAATCTCCGACGGAGCCGCGGTGCTGGCCGTCACCAGCGAGGCGATGGCCGCGGGATTGCCTGCCTTGCGTATCCGGGGCTGCGCAGTCGCCGGATCGGATCCGGCCTCGCCCGGACTCGGTCCCGTGGCCGCGATCCGGAAACTGCTGCGGCGCACCGGAGCAGACCTGCTCGACCTCGGCGTCATCGAGATCACGGAGGCGTTCGCGTCGGTGGTGCTGGCGATAGCCGACGAATTGGGCCTGGACGAAGCCAAGATCTGCCCACAGGGCGGCGCCATCGCGATGGGTCATCCGTGGGGCGCGTCCGGTGCCATCTTGCTGGTGCGGCTGGCCGCTCAGATGCTGCGTGCGGACGGACCCGCCCTCGGGCTCGCGGCCTGCGCCATCGGCGGCGGGCAGGGCATTGCCGTGCTGGTGGAGCGGGTGTCGTGAGTTCGATCGTCTTCGACTCGGTTTCGCACCACTTCGGCGCCCGAAAAGTACTGCGCGATATCAACGTGCGGATCAGCGAGCGCCGCGTCGGCATCATCGGCGCCAACGGTTCCGGCAAGTCCACCCTAGCGCGCATGATCAACGGCCTGCTGACACCGACCGCGGGCACCGTCACGGTGGACGGTGTGGACGCCGCACGCAAGGGCCCGCAGGTGCGGCGGAAGGTGGGGTTCGTGTTCACCGACCCGGACACCCAGATCGTGATGCCCACGGTCGCGGAGGATCTCGCTTTCTCGCTGCGGCGGACGGGCCTGAGCAAACAGGAAGTGGCGGAACGTGTTCAGCAGATCCTGGAGCGATTCGGGCTCGCCGACCACGCCGAGCACCCCGCACACCTGTTGTCCGGCGGGCAGAAGCAGTTGCTCGCCCTCGGCGCCGTCCTCATCCGCCGGCCGGAGGTGATCGTGGCCGACGAGCCGACCACGCTGCTGGATCTGCGCAACGCCAGGCTGATCGCCGAAGCGCTCGATGCCGTGGACCAGCAGGTGATCGTGGTGACGCATCAGTTGTCGCTGCTGGCGGATTTCGACCGCGTCCTCGTAATCGACAACGGCGCGGTGGCGTTCGACGGCGCTCCCGGCGACGCCGTCCCGGCGTATCGGGCGTCGGTCGGATGATCGGGGTCTACCATCCGGGTGATTCGCCACTGCACCGGATGCCCGCCGGGGCGAAACTGGTGCTGCTGCTTGTTTCGATGGCGGCGGCTACGGTGTTCGTGCGTAGCCCGCTTCAGGTCCTGATCGCCGCTGCGATCGTGGCGGGCCTGTTCGCGGTGGCCCGGATTCCCTGGCGAGTCGTCGTGCTACAACTGCGGCCGCTGGTGTGGATGGTGGTGCTCATCGCCGTGTTCCAGGTGCTGATCACCTCCCCGGCGCGGGCTCTGGTGGTGTGCGGTGTACTGGTGTTTTCGGTGGCGCTCGCGGCGCTGGTCACGCTCACCACGCGCGTGACGGACCTGCTCGACGCCGTCACGCACGGCCTCGGGCCGCTGCGGAGGTTCGGCGTCGATCCCGAGCGTATCGGTCTGCTCCTGGCTCTGGCCATTCGGTGTGTTCCGCTGCTGGCCGGGATCGTGCAGGAGGTCGCCGAGGCGCGGCGGGCCCGCGGACTGCACTGGTCGATGACGGCGCTGGTCACGCCGACGCTGGTGCGGGCGCTGCGGACCGCCGACGCGATGGGCGAGGCTCTCGCGGCGCGGGGAGTGGACGACGCCTGATCGACTGGCCGCGCGGATCGCCCGTGGCGGTGGCTGTGCGCCACGCCGCCGAGTCCCGGTATGCCGGTGCAGATTCTGGCGGTGGACCGTTCGCCGCGAACGCCGCGGGGCGAACTCGGTCGACAAGAACGTGCGGTGCGCTCGCTGCCCATCGCGGTGGGGCTGCCGATACCCACCAGTGACGTCCGTGTGGTCGGGCCGCGTGCGGCTGGTTCGTGAGTTCGCCGGCCAGCGAATCGCCTCGATCGGCCGACAATGCCCGTGGTGGGCGCGTCGCCACGGCTCGCCGAAGACATCCGCCTGAACCGTCGACAGCGCGGTCACCAGCCCTGATACTGGATGGAGTGGGTTTGCTGGATTGCTGCCCCTACGAGCCGATCTGGGCAGCGAGACACCGAGAATCGACAGGATCCGGCTATGAAGATCAAGAATCTGAATCCGCTCCCGATGGCCGACATCGGCGGCTCCGATTTGTTCATCCCGTTTCGAATGCCCAGTGGTGACATCGGCTTCGTCCCCGGTGACTCGTTCTCCGGCGCCGAGCCGAGAGTTGGTGGGCCGAACTGGCGTTCGCCCATGCTCCTGCGCAGCGACACGCACGATATGTCCAGACCGATCGAGTTCCAGTCGGCCGCGCGAGGTGCACGACAGTTGTGGGATTACGTCCACGACAACCCGCAGTTCTCCACGGTTCTGCCCTGTGACGCGATCACCATCGGCGGCCGGATCTATCTGTGGGTGATGGTCACCCAGGGCCTGGGCAACGAACGATGGTGCGAGATCCGGTATTCCGACGACAACGGTGAGAGCTGGACCGATACCGGGGTCCGCTGGTCGACCAGCGCGTTCGGCGGCAAACGGACCATGATTTCGTGGGAGCGCGGAGGTGACGGCTACATCTACGTCATCTCCACCGGAGGGCTCGCTCGCAACAAGAACATGCTGTTGTGGCGGGTGCGCGAGAGTCATGCCGCGCTTACCGACCCGGCCGCCTGGGAGGGATGGGGCTGGAACGGTCAGAACTGGGGGTGGGGCCGCGATCCCGGCAGCGACCCGCGATTCGGCATCCTGCCCGACGGCACCAGGCTCGGCGAGATCGGCCTGCGCCGGATCCAGGGCAACTGGGTGATGTCCGGTTTCGATGCCGGAGCCTACGGCGCGTTCGTCAAAGTCGCCGGGAGGATCACGGACAATTGGTGGACGGCGCCAACATACCGGCCCGTCAAAGGTTCCTTCTGGGCGCCGGGAGGCCCGGACATCGTGCCACGGCTGTACGGCTGTTATGTCCACCCGGACAGCAAGTTCGACGGTGCATTCGGCATGATCGTGAGCGAGTGGGCGGAATCCGGTAATCCCTACCGCGCCATGCAGTTCCGGATCTTCGGCATACATCCGGCGGTCCCGATCGCCTGACCAGGACGATTCGGTATTGTTCAGCGTTCTGCTTCCGGCTTGTTCGGCGGTCTCGGCCTCAGCCTCGCCTGCGGTGGGTTCGGCGATGGCTACGATCAGGAGCTCTGGTCGGCGGCCAGCGTGCGCCGACGGGCAAATGCACGCGGTGACCTGGGTGCCGGCTCGATGCCCTCGACGGAGACCTCGGTGGTGTCGGGCAGCTTCAGCGCCTCGGCCGTCGATCAGTTCGTGCGGTCGTTTGAGCGTGCGTCGAACGAGGAGACGTGCGGTTGCGCCGCCCGTGGCCCACCCGCTGGACTGGTCGCCCCGGCAGTTGCCCTATCCGGCGAGGATGAACTCGGCTGCCTGTTCGCCGATGAATACCGTGGGCGCGTGCGTGTGGCCCCGGATGATCAGCGGCATCACCGAGGCATCGGCAACCCGAAGTCCTTGCACACCACGTACTTCCAGTCGCGGAGTGACGACGCTGGCGGCATCGGTGCCCATCCGGCAGGTGCCCACCGGGTGGTACAGCGTGTGTGCGTACGAATTGAGGGTCAGCTCGAGGACGGCTTCCGGTTCGGCGGGGGCCTGCGGCGGGTAGATCACCGGGCCGAGCACCGCTTTCATCGCTGGCTCGGCCGCGAGGCGGGCGCACACCCGCAGCCCTGCCATCAGGGCGGCGCGGTCGGCGCCCGCGATGTCGGACAGGTACCGCGGATCGATCATCGGCTTGGCCGCCGGGTCTGCCGCCGACAGTGCGATCCGGCCTCGGCTCTGCGGGCGCAGCAGTACCGTCGCCAGAACCACGCCGTGTTCGGTCGGGTCCTGGAGTCCCTCGTAGTAGAACGGCGCGGGCGCGAAGATCAGCTCCAGGTCCGGCAGCTCCAGATCCGGCCTGCTGCGCACGAACCCGTACGCCTCGCAGACGTTCGACGTGAGCATGCCGCGGTGCCGGATCAGGTAGTCCAGCAATTGGCGCGGCTTCTCGGCGTCGAACAGCGAATCTCCCGCCACGCGGTAGCCGAGGCCCGCGACCAGATGGTCCTGGAGATTCGCGCCCACCTCAGGAGCGTGCCGACGCACCTCGATGCCGTAGCGGGCCAGCTCGTCACGGTCACCGATGCCCGAGAGCATCAGCAGTTGCGGGGTGTTGACCGCGCCGCCGCACAGCACGACCTCGCGCCGTGCGGTCACCGTGTGCGTGCCACCGCCCTGGCGGTATTCCACGCCGACAGCGCGAGTGCCGTCGAAGAGCACTCTGGTGGCCAGCGCCTCGCTGCGCACCGTGAGGTTGGGGCGGCGCAGGGCGGGCCGCAGGTACGCGTCGGCGGTGCTCCAGCGGCGACCCGCGTGCTGGGTCACCATGGTCTCGCTGAACCCGTCCGGCCGCGGACGGTTCGGCGGTTCGACCGCGTAGCCCGCCTCTTGGACCGCGGCCAGATAGGCGGCGGTGAGAGCGCGTGGGCTGCGCTGGCGTGTGACGTACAGCGGACCATCGGTGCCCTCGTCGGGATACTGGGCATCCCGCACGCGTTCGATGCGGCGGAATTGGTCGACGGCCGCGGCGAAGCCCCACTCGTCACCGGCGAGCAGCGCCCACTCGTCGTAGTCCGCCCGGAATCCGCGGACCCACATCATGGCGTTCATCGAGGACGAGCCGCCGAACATCTTGCCGCGCGGCCAGTAGATCTCGCGGTTGTCCAGTTCGGGTTGGGGCTGCGTGCGATAGTCCCAATCCACCTCGGAGCGAAAGAGTTTCGCGAACCCGGCGGGGATGTGCGCGAACTTGTTCTTGTCCGGTGGACCGGCCTCCAGCAGCGCCACCGTGGTGCTGGGATCAGCGCTGAGCCGATTGGCCACCACCGCACCGGCGGATCCCGAGCCGACGACGACGTAGTCCGCGGAAAGCCCACCTTGTTGCACTTGTACCCTCTCCGATCTGCACCGACTACGGAAAAGATACGAGCAACCGCTGCGCGAGAGCTGGGTTTCGGCCAACCCGGATCAAGTCGAGGGAACCTCATCGGGCATCGGGCAGATGGTGGGTGCGATCCGGGCGTGGTCCGCGTGCCGGGCGGCCCGGCAGACGCGGCGAGTCAGCTGTACCGGGTGGCGGTGAGCGCTGTTCGGAGTGTGCCCGCCGGAAGCGTACCGGATGATCCGGTACCGTAGCCGTGGAAGGTGGATCAACGAGCAGAATGGCAGGTCCGACACGAAATGAGCCTTCGAGACGTTACGCTACGAACGTTGTCCGGTGAGCCGACGACACTGGCCGACCTGGTCGGCGACCGTGCGGTCCTCTTGGTGAACGTAGCATCGAAATGCGGCCTGACACCGCAGTATTCCGGCCTCGTCGAGCTGCACAAGTCTTTCGGCCCGCGCGGATTCAGCGTGGTCGGTGTGCCGTGCAACCAATTCATGGGTCAAGAGCCGGGCAGCGCGGAGGAGATCCAGCAGTTCTGTGCCACCACCTATGGCGTGGATTTCCCGTTGCTGGAGAAGACCGACGTCAACGGCGACAACCGGCACGAGCTCTACCAGACCCTGGTGGAATCCGCGGATGCCGAGGGTAACGCCGGTGATATCCAGTGGAACTTCGAGAAGTTCCTCATCGACCGGGACGGGAAGGTGGCGGGCCGCTTCCGCCCGACCGTGACGCCCGAGGCGCCGGAACTACTCGCGGCGATCGAGGCCGTTCTCTGAGACATGCGTCTCGCACCGGAGCCGCCGCCCATTCGGACGGCGGCTCCGGTTGTGTCCGACCACGTGGGGGCAGATCCGCGCGCACTTCGTCATCGACGGTCACCACCAATTCCAGCTCCGGATATCCGCTCAGCACATCGGCGACGTGCTGAGCCTGTTCGGCCGATGCGAGGTAATCCAGCGTGCGGGCGCCCGATCGGATGTGGATATGCCGAACCTGCCGCGGCTGTTTCATCTTCGCTCGATTTCGAGTGCGGCCGCCGTTCGCGGGCCATGCTGTGCTCGGCCCGCCGCGTGGATCTGCATGACGTGGTGTGGATTCCGGATCAGGACCGCCGAGTCAGTGGCTCCCGCAGGCCGAGATGATCGCGCAGCGTGGTACCGGTGTATTCGGTGCGGTATACCCCGCGTTCCTGGAGTTCGGGGACCAACCAGTCCACGATCTCGTCGAGGCCGCTGGGCACCAGATAGGGGGAGATATTGAAGCCGTGGGTGGCGCCGTGGCGGACCCAGCGAGCAAGTTCGTCGGCGACCTGGGCGGGGGTGCCTGCGAAGCCGGAACGTTCGGTTGTCGCGATGACGACTTCCCGCAGCGAGAGGTTCTCGGCCTCGGCTCTGGCTCGCCATGCACGGGCTATGGTCAGCGGGTCCTGTCCGGAACGGACCGCGCCTCTGGTTTCCGAGATCGGGCGCGGCTCTGGGTCGTCGGGCGGTAGCGGGCCGTCCGGGTCGAGTCCGGACAGGTCGCGGCCCCAGATCTGACCGGCGAGCGACAGCGTGGTCTGGCCGGTGTACTGACCGTTCTTCACCCAGCGCACTTTCTCCTCGACTTCGGATTCCTTCTCCGCGAGGACGATCTGGGTGCCGGGGAGGATCCGGATGTCGTCCGCCGGGCGTCCTGCCGCCCGCAGGCGGGTGCGGATGTCGTTGGCGAAGGCGAGCGCGTCGTCGAAATGTGTTCCGTGCCTGGAGAAGATGACGTCGGCATGCGCCGCGGCGAAATCGCGGCCGGTCGGTGAGTCACCGGCCTGGAAGATCACCGGATGTCCCTGGGCGCTTCGCGGCAGTGTGGGTGTGATCGTCACCGGGAAGTGGTCGCCGGTGCCAGTGACCTGGTGGATGGCGTCGGGGTGCGCCCACTCCGGGCTCTGCAGTGCGGTCGCGATCGCGCCGTCGTCCCAGGCGTCCCAGATGGCGCGCACCGTCGTGACGAATTCGGCGGCGCGCTCGTAGCGTAATGCGTGGTCGAGGTAGCCGCCGCGCCGGAAGTTGGCGCCGGTCCAGGCGTTGTCGGTGGTGACCGCGTTCCAGCCCGCGCGTCCGCCGGAGAGCAGGTCGAGCCCGCTGAGTTTGCGTGCCAGGTCGGCGGGCTCGTTGTAGGTCGTGTTCTGGGTGGCGACCAGGCCGATACGACGCGTGATGCCCGCCAGCGCGGCCAGTTGCGTGATGGCGTCGGGGCGGCCGGCGATGTCCAGTTCGAGGATGGCGCCGTCCTGCTCACGCAGCCGTAGGCCCTCGCCGAGGAAGAACGCGTCGAACAATCCGCGCTCGGCGGTCTGCGCGGTCCTGCGGAAGGTCTCGAAATCGATCTGCGAACCGCTGGACGGGTCGGACCAGATCGTGCTGTGGTTCACGCCCTGGAAGAAGACGCCGAAGTGGACCTGGGCGTCGGGGTGCGGGAAGTCGGTCACGGGAACGTTCTCCTGGAGATCAGTGCGTGGTCGCGTAGCGGTTGGCTGGACGGGCCAGGCCGAGGTTGGTGCGCAACGTCGAACCGGGCACCGGTCGATGCGCGACGCCGTGGCGCAGTAGCGCAGGCACGACCTCCTGTGCGAGAACCGGCAGGTCCTCATCGATCACCGCGGGGTACAGCCGGACTCCGTCGAAATGGGCGCTGAGCTCGGTGAGCAGGGCGACCAACTCCCGCGCGGACCCGGAGAACCGTGGCCTGCCAAGGGAATCGGAAGCTGAGCGGAACCGCTCAGCGGCGCTCGAGCCGGGGATGTCCAGGGTGACGTCGAGCTCGGCGACGACCAGCGGACCGCCAGCCGACCGCGCCTGCGCACCCACCTCGATCGCGGCGGCGACCGAGGCGGCCGTGACGAGTCGCACGTCGACCTCGCCCTCGGCCCCGAACACCACCGGCCGGCCCTGCGGCGGGCGTGGCACGATCGCCGGACCCTTCACCGCGAAGCTCTCGCCCTCGAAGTCGATGTAGTGCAGCTTGGTCCGGTCGAGGAACCGGCCGCTGCAGACGTCCCGGATCACCGCGTCGTCCTCCCAGGAGTCCCACAGGCGGCGCGCGACCTCGATCGAATCCCGTTGCTCCCTGGCGAGATCGGCGTCTGCGCGGACCGGAGGGCGACCCCAGGTCGCGGCCGCGCGCGGATCATCGACACGCTCGGCGATCCATCCGGCTCGTCCACGGGACGCGTAATCGAGCGAGGCCACCTGCGAGGCGGTATGGAACGGCTCGGCATAGGTGGTCGCGACCGTGGGGACCAGTCCGATGGTGCTGGTCGTCGCCGCCACGAACGCCGCTCGGGTCACCGCGTCTATTCGCCCGGGAAGATCACGACCCGGCAGAATGGAGTCGGCGAACGTGGCGAAGGTGAACCCGGCGTTCTCGGCCGCGGCCACTCGTCTGCGCACAGTGTCGGCGGTGAGCAGACGATCCGGCGTATGCGCGGCACGTCGCCACGCCTCGGGATGAAAACCCTCGCCGTCGAGTTCTATACCGAGCGCGAAAACACCCATCCGACACCTTCTTTCGTACCGCGGTAGACGTAGGCGCCCAGGCCGCGGGGGGGGCCCCCCCCCCCCCCAACCAGGGGGGCGCGCCCCGGCG
>NZ_JBQWRH010000027.1:0-60957 GCF_052545115.1 Nocardia glycosmidis
CCCGGTCCCTGAGCTGTCGGCCGCACTATGGGTCCGGAAAAGGACACTCAAACTGGGTATCTTCGATCCGTTGACGACAGAACGACAGGGCGCAATGCTCAAATACGTGGCAAGTAGGCATGATTGCGTGCGGCTGATGTACGTGGGCTCTGCTCCATCGTCGCCCGAGCGGAAGAATGCGCTTCGAACCGGACCAGGATTCGGAAGGGTTTGCGCCTACCTGCATACATCGGAGATGCGGATCAACAGCATTGCAGTGCAAGCCAATTCAGCAAGTTCGTAGCAGGGAGTGTCAACGGCAGGACGGTGTCGGATGACCGCCCGGACGTGGAGAATGTGTATGGTGACGGCATGTACACGAAATGTGTGCAGAAATGGGACAATTCGAGTGTCCGACTCCCCCTCCGGACACTCAATGACACGGTTCTGTGGCAGATTTGCCGCAGAACCGTGTATTTTTTGCCTTCAACCGGGGTCCGGTGCCGTTTTCGGGGCAAGAATGCCGCGCGGTGGTGTCATTGAGCGGCTCGGATACGTTCCCGATGTCGTCGTGGCTCGCACGAGGGATCCGCCGCTGCGGCAACGCGCGGGCCTGCCTCGGCTCCATGCGACGCAACATGTCCGCACCGGACCACGCACAGCCCGATGACCTGGGCAAAAGCTGTGGAGAGAGTCGGGTGGCGAGTACCTGACAGTGGTTTCGACAAAGTCCACTTCACACCACCCCACTCCCCCACCCGCCGCCTGTGCTCGACCCCAGCACCGACGATGCCCACCTCTTACCGGCTGGTTGTCCTCGGTTTCGTGAGTACATCGACCAGCCGCGCACGACAGTCCCGCCCAAGACGCTGGCAACCTACACCTCAGCATGGCGTGCGATCAGCCAGGTATGGGGTGACCGGGAACTGAGCGGGCCGACCACTGCGGAGATAGAAGAACTGATGGATGCACATCAGCTCCGATCCCGTGGTCGCGCCAACTCCCGGGGCGGACACGCAGCCGCGGAGAATCTGCTATCGGCGTTGCGGCGCATCTACAAGCACGCCGAACGCGACAAGCTCATAGATCCCTCCAGCAACCCAGCATCCGCAGCAAGGCTCCCAGGCCGGCGCACCGGCAAAGTCGACGTTCTGACCAGAGAGCAACTGCTCGAGGTTCATCGCGTTGCGTCCACCACCGGTGACGACCTCAAACTGGACGAACTGATCATCATGCTGCACATCCAAACCGCATGCGATCGGCAAGCTGCCATCGATCTCGCGCTTCACGATCTCGACCGCGACAACTGTCTCGTGCGGCTACGCACGCGGGGCGGGGAATTGCACTGGCATCCGGTTTCTCCCCGCCTCATGACCGCGCTGGGAAAGCATGCCGCACGCCGGGGCGGTGAGAACATCACACATCGCGTGCTGCGCAAACGCAACGGACGGCCGATCTCCCGTAGGCGCTACGACGGGTTGTGGAACCGTGTCTGCGAGAACCTGCCGTGGGCTGAGGAATTGGAGGTCACCACCTACTCGATCACCGAAACCGTGCGTGCCCACGTCCGTCAGTTGTTCGGCGAGACGGTCGAGCGGGTTTATGTCGGGCAGCACCACGACGACAACAGGGACTGCCCCGGCTTCGGTTGACTCCTGACCTGAGGAGACCGTCCGGTCTTCTCTGTGAGAGGATGCATCACCGTGCCGAAGCCCTACCCCGAAGAATTCCGTCGTGACGTCGTGGCGGTCGCCCGCAAGGGCCAGGCGCCGTTGACGCAGATCGCGAAGGATTTCGGGATCTCGGAGAGCTGCCTGGCGAACTGGCTCAAGAAGGCCGACATCGAGGACGGCAACCGGCCCGGTGTCACCCGGGCGGAGTCCGAAGAGCTGCGTGAACTGCGTAAACGCAACAAGCTGCTGGAACAGGAGAACGAGATCCTGCGCCGGGCGGCGGCGTTCTTCGCCCGCGAGCTGCCCCCAAAATGATGTACCCGCTGGTCCGAGATCTTGCCGCTGACCGAATCCCGGTGGCGGTGGCCTGCCGGGTGTTGGGATTCTCGAAACAGGCCTTCTACAAATGGGCCGAGGAACCGGTCTCCCAGCGTGATTGGGACGACGCGCATCTGATCAACGCCGCGCTCGACATTCATGCCGATGATCCGGAGTTCGGGTACCGGTTCATCGCCGACCTCGGCTACGAGGCCGGGGAGAACCGCGTCCAGCGACTGTGCTCGCTGCAGGGTATCTACAGCGTGTTCGCCAAGAAACGCGGCCTCACCGCCCGCCCGGGCCCGCCGGTCCACGACGACCTGGTGAACCGCGATTTCACCGCCGCCAGCCCGAATTTGCTGTGGCTGACCGATATTTCCGAGCACCGCACCGCCGAGGGCAAGCTCTACCTGTGCGCGGTCAAGGACGTGTGGTCCAACCGCATAGTTGGCTACTCCGTCGACGACCGGATGACCGCGGCCCTGGCCTGCTCGGCGCTGCGCAACGCCATCGGCCTGCGGTCCCCGCACGGCACGATCGTCCATTCCGACCGCGGCAGCCAATTTCGGTCCCGGAAGTTCGTCAACCTGTTGACACGCAACGGGTTACGGGGATCGATGGGCCGGGTGGCCGCGTGCGCGGACAACGCCGCCATGGAATCGTGGTTCGCACTGTTGCAGCACAACGTGCTCGACCGGAAACGTTGGGACACAAAGGAAGAGCTCCGCCTGGCCATCGTGCACTGGATCGAACGGACCTACCACCGCCGGCGCCGTCAACGCGGCCTGGCCCGGCTGACCCCGGTCGAGTATGAGACCCTGAACAAGGCCTCACTCGCGGCCTGAAACCACCACAACCCGCGAGTCAATCAGATCCGGGGCAGTCCCCCACAACCGTTCCCGCGGTTGGACAAGCTTCTGATCAGGCCATCGTGGTGGGCCGGGACGGCGCCGGACTTCAGACCGAGAGGACAACTCCCGGGAAGAGCACCCCTACCGGGGGCCAGGCGATTCACGAGTCACGCCCGGTCTGAAGAACCGGCACCACCCTGCCAGCCAGCCCCAGGCCAGCCACCACCAACACTTACAGGCGATTCATACAGCCCGATCGATGCCGGTAGCTCCATGTCGGCTCAATTCTCAGGAAATGCTGCTCAGCCGATCCGCCCAGTCTTTCGAGTGCTCGGCCAGGCTCGCCGCATTTTGCGCGTGGGGACTCTCGGCGGTGAGATGGTTCTTCGACTCCTCGATTTCAGCGACCAGGCGACGGACGTCGACAGCGACCAGCTTTCCACCTCGCTTTCGCACAGCGCCGTTGAGGATCACGGTGTCGACGTTGCCAGTGTTCGCATGCTTGACAAGGCTTCCTACCGGGTCCAGGACCGGCGCCATATTGAGAGCGGCGGTGTCGACCAGTACCAGGTCCGCCAGTTTGCCTGGCGTAAGGCTTCCGACCTGGCCGTCGAGGCCGAGGGCTTTCGCACCCTCGATAGTGGCCCAGCGGAAGACGTCGCGCACAGACAACCGCTGCGACGGGACCAGGTTGTAGTCGGTGAGAGCGCCTTGGTTGAGTTCTCGGCGGCCGACAGTCAGCGCCACCCTCATGTTGGTGTACATGCTGGATGCGGTCGCGACGACACAGTCAGTACTCAACGACGGTTGGATGCCGCCCAGCAGTGCGTTCCGGTACGGGACAGGAGGTCCGTAGCCGCCAGCTGTTTCCGAGTCAGGCGAGCTCGAGAAGTGGGCGCCGAGCTCGGCCATGACCTCGAAATCGTAGACACTGAATTCGTTGCAGTGTGACAGTACGGCGCGATGGTCGACCAGGCCCTTGGTGACGAGATGGTGGAAGCCTCGGGTCACGCGAGTGTTGCCAGGACCACAATGCGTGTGCCCCGTCCACACCAAATCCATGTCCAGCGCAGAGCGGATCTCGTTTTCCGTCATCTCTGCGGGAAGAAGGTTCTGCTCGGTGATGGCGATGCCCATCCGCAGGAGGGCGTCAGGGTCGTTCCGGAAGTACGCATCGTTGACCCGATATGCTTCCTTGACCCGACCCGCATGAGATTTGAAGGCGTCCTTGCCCTCTACCTCGACAGGACAGTATCCGTAGGCCCACACACCCCGGATCCCAGAGGTGGCCATCGCTTCGACGAGGGCATCCGAGTGTGCCGGCGTAACAACGCCGTGACTGAAGTCCAGAACCGAGGTCGTGCCACCGTCGATCAGCTCCAGAGCACCGATGTAGGTCCCGATCCGCACGTCTTCGGGGCGAAATCGGCTCAAGTAGTGACGACGGACGTTGTGCATGTACTCGACCAATGTGGTGTCGGACGCGACACCGCGCAGTCCTGCTTGCCACAGGTGCTTGTGAGTGTCGATGAGGCCGGGGTGGACGATCATGCCCGTCGCATCGATGATCTCGGCACCCTCCGGCGCCTCGATGTCTGTTCCGACCTGAACGATCTTCGTGTCCTCGATCAGGACCGAACCACCGCGAAGCTCCCCGATTTCGGGGTCCATCGACACGATCCAGCCGTTGCGAATCAGCTTGTAAGCCATTCCAGCCCTTTACTTTTCAAAAAAAATCGTGCGTCTGTAGCCGGTGCGGCAACGGTCCCGCATCTGCACGGAAACGGCTCTCTATGGTCAGGATGCGCCGAGGAAGCCGAGCGTCATCGTGTTGAAGTCCTCCGGCATCTCGAACGGTACGAGGTGTCCGCACCGCAGTAGAACGACGCGGCATTCGGGCATGAGCCCCACGGCCTGGACCGCCACCTCCGGCGATACGGTGACGTCATAGCGCCCGTGAAAGAACAGAGTCGGGATCTGGAACTTCCACAGGTCGGGAAGATTGTTGTAGTTCACGTAGCTTGCGTAGTAGCCGGCCGCGCTCCGTATCCGGTCCGCTTTGATCACCGGGTCGGTCGCGACCTCGAACATGTAGTCGATGTGCTTATCTGTGATCTGCCCCGAGTCGAACACCATGCCTTCCTTGAGAAGCTTCTCAACGTTGGCGCGAGTTGGCTCGACCATCGCGGCGATACCGAGCTTGATCCCCTCCTGCCGGCACTGGATCTGCCCGTCCTCGTCATAAAAGACCGGATTGAAAAGCAAGGCATTGTCCCCGTTGGAGATTCCGCATCCCGAGATGACGAGCTTGGTGACCCGCTCCGGGAAAAGGATGCCAAAGCATATGGCCGTCGTGCCACCGGTCGAGGTGCCGATCAGCGCAGCGCGGTCGATGTCGAGCTCATCCATGAAGCCTTTGATGTAACGGCACGCAACCTCGCGGTGCAGAGAGGGCGCCATCTGGTCATTGGCCGGCGTCATCGACCGGCCGGCATGGATGGGGTCGAGCAGCAACACCCGGTAGTGTTTCGCCAACTCCTCGACGTTGCGGTGATAGGTGAACCACGACGTCATTCCCTCGCCCCAGGCGCTGAGGCAGATCAGCGGCTCACCGGCACCCATCTCGTTGTAGTGGATGCGGACCCCGTCGACCTCGACGTATTTGCTGGTCGATTCCTCAGTGAACGGTCCTGCATGCAAGGTCATGGCGTTAGCCTTTCGTGAGTCTATTAGTGCGTGGCTGTCGTCTGGTCACGCTGTGAGCTGACGGAGATCGACGCTGGGGTCTGCCAGCTGATGGGGGTCGATCACGGCCCCCGCCTCGATGTAGCGTTTTGTGCGCTTGATGTCGCGCGCCTGGTTGATTCCGATAGCGGCGCGAAGAGCTCCGTCACGAAGGTAGAACGCGGTGAACGAGCGCGATTCGGGGTCGCCGCGGAACACCACGTCGTCCAGTGGATCCGGTTGTCCCGACATCTGCACGTTGAGGTCGTACTGGTCCGACCAGAACCACGGAACTTCGTGGAAAGCCGTCCGACGGCCCAACATCGACGCTGCCGCTGCGGCCGCTTGGTTCTGGGCGTTTTGCCACGACTCCACACGCACGCGCTCGCCAATGGTGGCACTGGGCTGGCTGGCCACGTCGCCAGCGGCATAGATACTCGGGACAGAAGTCTCGCAGAACTCATTCACGAGGATGCCGTTGCCCACGGCCAATCCCGCGGTTCCGGCGAGCTCGGTGGCAGGCACCAGTCCGATCCCCACCAGGACCAGCCCGGCTTCGATCCGCTCGCCCGTGCTGGTAATCACGTGAGTCACTGATGTCGTGCCGCCGATCCGCTCAACCGAGGTCTTGGTGAGGACGCGTACGCCGGCATCGCGGTGGATCTGGGTGAGGATCTGACCCATCCGGCGGCCGAGGACGCGCCACAGGGGTACGTCCTCGATCTCGATGAGCGTCACCTCGCACCCTGCCTCGCGAGCACACGCCGCGACTTCGGCGCCGATGAAGCCTCCGCCGATGATGACGACCGGGACGCCGGCCGCGATGCGGTCCCGCACGGCGATCGAGTCTTCGATGGTGCGTAGGTATTCGACTCCGTTGAGCTCTGTCCCTGGCAGTTGCAGGCGGCGCAGATGGCCCCCGGTGCAGAGCAGCACCTTGTCGGCCTTGATACGTTCACCCGCCGTCGTGACGAGCTCACCGCCGGACCGGTCGATCCTCTCGACCGTCGTCGAGAGTCTCAGCTTGATTCCCAGTGCGGCCCAATCCTCCTCGGGACTGAGATACACCGAGTGCGGGTCGTGTCCCTTGATCAGCACGTCTTTGGAAAGGGGGGGTCGGTCGTACGGCGGATGACTTTCAGCCCCAATGAGGTGAATATCGCCATCGAATCCATTGCGACGAAGCGCCTGGGCAGCTCGTCCGCCTCCGAGGTTGGCGCCGACGATCGCGTAAGCGGCGGTCATGCCGCACCGCCCGAATTCCTGGTCATCGTGTCCTTCTGTCTGTCGCGCCTTCGCCGCTGGTTGGATTCGATCCTGTCTGGATCACCCCTCATCGGCGATCGAATCCACCTGGCGTTCTTCGTGTTCGGTCAGCCAGGCTCTGATGAGCGATAGGTAGACATCCGGTCGTTCTTCGGGGAAGTGGTGCGACCCGCCCTTGACGATCACGAGTCGAGAGTTCTCAAAACGGGTGAACAAGTGAAGCGGCACCTCGACGGGCGCCCAGGGATCGCGATCACCGTACGCCACCAAGGTCGGAACCTTGTTCCGGTCCAGATAGGGACCCAGGTCCTCGGAGGTCCCCAGCACCTCGGGGTCTGAGAACCGCTCGAGGTGGTTCATACTGGCCTCGAACCGTGCATGCACCAGATCGTCCGGAATCGATTCGGCCTCAGCCCACTCTGCAAAAGCAAGGAGTTCCCGCATGGTCTCCGGTGACGGTTCACCAAGGAACGGCATAATCGCGGCGACAGCGACCTTATCGCTGATATTGGGTGTCACGACGCCATACTCGATCACGACGCCGGTGACCGCCATGCTCGAGAAGAGGTCCGGTCGGTCCGCCGCGAGCCTGATGGCTGCGGCTCCTCCTATCGACTGACACACGAAGTGAGCCTGTTCAACACCGAGGGCCTCGAGGACGTCCACGATGACGGCGCCGAGCGCGGTATACGTCGGCCCCTTCAGTCGACCTGCCGGTGATGCTCCATAGTGAGGGAAATCGAGGTAGATCCTTCGATAGCCTTCGCCGAGCTGTTCGCCAACCGGGTGCCAGTCACTCCATCCGCTACAGCCAGGCCCCCCGCCATGAAGGAAGAGCACCGGGATCGAACCAGGATCCCCCATATCGACAACATTGACCTGAACGCCACCGGACTCGATGAGCCGACAACGGTCCTTGGGCATGGGCGTGAACGCCATGGCGTTTAACTCCTTGTAGAATCTGGGGCATCGAAGCAGTGGGTTCGCGGGGCTTGTTGATTTCGTCGGCACGCCCCGAGTCGAGTCTGGGTGAGCGGAGTCCGGGTGAGCGTGTCCGCCGCGGCGGACACGCTCGAGACAACCGCAGGGCTACCGCTAGGCGTTGGGCTCCTCGGTCGAGCGGATGTAGACTTCACCCTCCTCGACCTTCACCTCGTACACCTCAACCGGCACGTCCGCCGGAATCTGGTGGGGCTTGCCATCGAGAAAGCTGAACTTGCTGTCGTGCAGCGGGCACTCGACTTCACGGCGCTCGGGATAGATCTCGCCGGTACTGAGCTTCGTACGAAAGTGGGTGCAGATATCGTTGATTGCGTGGATCTCATCGTCGAACTTCGCGAGGCAGACCGCAACGCGGCCGATCTCCACGCCCAGCATCTCGCCGTCGGCGACGTCGTCGAAAGATGCGGCCTTGGTCCAGTCACTGATGGTCATTGTGGTTTCGATTCCAGATGGTTTGGGAAAGTGGGGCTCCGGTCCCGGATCAGAAGAAGTTGCTGAGGTTCTTCGCCAGGATCACAGTCTGCTCGAGGTAGATCGACCGTCGGGCGATCTTGAAGACAGTTTCGGGGTCGGGACGTAGGACGTCCTCGCGTCGGCCAACCCAGGTGTCCTCCTCGTGCTCGTACCGGCTGCGGTAGAGAAGGAAGTTGACGCTGACGGTGAGCTCACCCTGGTCGTTGCGATCGACTGCTCGGATGTTGGAGTAAATATGGCGGGTTCGCGAGGGAGGGTCCTCGCTCCAGGAGTAGCCGGTGAGCAATTTCTCGACCCGAAGGGTCAGGAATGCCTTGTCGTCGTCAAAAATGCCGATTTCGTTGCGCTGTGTGAATGCGTGATCCATTTGGCTCGCCAGACGAGTCTGTCGCACTGGCATCCAGTAGTGGAGGTCGTCGGCGAACAGATCCAGCCAGTCTCGGAAACGTTCTTCGTCGAGCAGCGAGGCTTCGTAGAAGTAGAAGTGCTCGAGTTCGTGCTGCTCCTGCGCATTCAGCAGGGGGCGGACCCCTGGGCGGGAACCGGGAAGAGAGGTGTCAGTGGTTGTGGTCATCGTCGGCTCCGTAAGTCAGGATTCGAAGGGCTTGGAGTGGTTGGCCTTCAAGTCCGGCCAGTCGGCAGCGTCCATCCACTCGCCCCATACCTTGTAACCCCAACGCATGAAGTGCTCGTTGGCCATGGTGGTCTCGAGGATGGGGAATGGCAGCGGGCCGTCTGTGACAACCTCACCCTCGCCCATCCCCATTTCATAGTTCAGCGGGGTTTTGCGAAGTTCGGCGGTGCGACTGGCCTGTGTGCTGAGATCCCAGTTGTCGCCGTCTTCCTGCTCGATGAAGCCGGCCGGACCGAGCCAGCGCGATGCGCGCACGCGCACGAACTCCCGCTCCTCGGGTGTCGCGTTCTTGTCAACGAAGCAGAAGTACCACATTTCAGTCTGCCCCGGCCCCTTCGGATGACGAACAGTCAACTCCTGGTAGGTGCCCGTGAACATGCCGGTGTTCGGGAAGATGTTCGCGTGGGACGGCGAGAAGGCGATCCCCGCCCTGGGTGCGGTGTCTTGCATGTGGCCGTATTCCCCAAGAACCACAGCGGCGATGGGCGTGTTGCGGAAGTCGCCCGGCGCTGAACTCGGCTCCAGGGTCGGACCGACTATCTTGGCTCCGGTCTCGGACTCTTCCATCACAATGTCGTCGTTCGAGCCGAATTCGAACGGTGAGACCATCGTCGTGGCGGCGTGAGTGATGCTCGGGTGGTAGAAGTCCTGGTTGTTCTCCATGGCCATCTTCCAGTTGCACGGGGCCAGATGCTTACGGATGCCCGGGATGACCTCCATGTCACCGAAGCCGGCGAGCTCGTCGAGCATGAAGCTGCCCGTCGGTCCGAGGTACTCCGAGAGGGTCGGGGCCTCAGGGTCGAGGGTCGCGAAAACGAATCCACGGTAGGACTCCACCTGAGCGGCCGTTTTCAGGCTGAGGGTGGACCGGTCCAGCTTCTGCTTATAGAGCTCCTTGAAACCGGGGACGCCGATCAGCTTGCCGTCAAGGTCGTAGGTCCACCCGTGGTACTTGCACATGAACGACGAGGAATTGCCGGACTCGGCGTTGCAGACGGAATTGCCGCGGTGGCGACAACTGTTGAGCAGCACCTGAATGCCGCCCTCGCGGTCGCGAGTCACGATGACCCGGTCCTCGCCCATGTATGTCTGGAAGAAGTCACCGGCCTTCGGAATCTGGCTCTCATGGCACATGAACAGCCAGGCACGGGCGAAGATCTGCTCCAACTCCGCCTTGTAGATCTCCGGGTCGGAGAAGATCCGACGATCAACTTGTCCCGTGTCCGAATCCACGAACTGCGAGTGCAGGCCGAGCAACCCGCCCCGACCTAAGGACTCGTTCGACAGAGCCACAGCTTCCTCCAGAATGCTAAAGAATTGAATATTGGTGGTGCCGTCGCCTCAACCAGGTGAGTGGCTCGCTTCGTCAGCGTCCGCCGCATCGTCTGCAACAACTACAGGCAGAAGCGGCCGTAACGCCGCTACGCTGTTCGTGACTGCTTTAGTCCCGAGGTGACGTCGTCATCACAAGTTTCGACTGACGATCCAGGCATGTCAATATTGACATGTAAAAAGATTTCCCATACTGGGGTTCCCCTGAAGTAGTGGACATCTGAGATAGCGGGACCGATGGTCGCTGGAAGGTCGTTCACCATGTCTCGTCCGCTTCGATCGTATTCGCCTGAATATCGGGTGGCAGCGGCGCATCGAGTGATCGGTTCCGGCCGACCGGTGCGGGAGATCGTCCGTGAGCTGGACGTGCACGAGAACCTGTTGCACAAGTGGGTGCGCGAAGAACGCCGCCGTATAGCCGCGGCCGGTCAGGTTGGCGGCCGGTCAGATTGGCGGTCGGGCTGCGGCTGACGGTGGTGGCCGGCCACTTGCAACCGATGAGCGCGCGGAAATGGTGCGGCTGCGGGCGAAGTCGCCGAACAGGCCAAAGCCATCGTGTTCCTGGAAAAAGCCCTCGGCGTACTTTGCGGCACGGCGTCCAAAGTGAGCAGGTTCGAGCTCATGGCGGCAGAGTGCGCCGGCCTCGACGTGACCCGAATGGCCGAACTGCTCGGCGTCTCGACCTCCGGCTACTACCGGTTCCTGCAGGTCCGTGCCAGCGCGGAGCCATCGGCGCGGCTGGCGCCGCGCCGGGATATGGAGGTGAAAATCATCGAGGGCGTCAGCCCGCGCTCGTTCAAGACCACCACCATCGCCGATCCAGCGGCATCGTTCCCGCCGGATCTGGTCGGGCGTCGTTTCGACCGTGGCCGCCCCGACCAGGTCTTGTCCTCGGATATCACCTGCCTGAGCTGCGGTGAGGGCGAGCGGAATCGCTGTGGTCGATATTCGAGCACAAGTGCTACTACCGAAACACCTGTGCCTCCAAGACGGAATTGGTTGCAGTTGATAATTGGATGCACTTCTACAATCATCGGCGGCGGCACTTGGCGATCGGGATGCGCTCACCTATCGACTACGAGCAATCCCTCAAAGCCACCCCCCCGAAGCAAGCTAACGCTGTCCACTTTTTCGGGGGAACCCCAGTCCAGCGCGCCAACTTCCTGTAACGAAGTCGGTCACAAGCTGAGCGAAAGCGTCGGCTCGCTCGATCTGCGACCAGTGACCGCACCCGCTCAGGAGCACCGCGTCCGCCGTGGACATGACGTCGACCAGCTCCCAGGTGCGGGAGGGCGGAATAACGTGGTCTGACATACCGTGCACAAGCAGCACCGGGAGATCGAGCTGCGCCAAGTGCTCGTTATCCAGCGGGAGCGCCGCACGATCTCGCTCACGCGCCTTTATCACCCGGTTCAGCCGTCCCGATTGCACCTCGTACTCGGCCACTACCTGGCGCGCGGCAACCATCTCGTCGGTAACCAGCTTGGGATCAGTAACAAACCCTTCGAAAGATCGTCGCAGCGCATTGAACTCGGTGTCAGGCAAGGCATGCGCCTTTATGGCGGCCGTGGGGGCGCTGCCGCCGGTACCCATCGAGATGACGCCGAGCACCCTGTCGGGATGGTCGATAGCCAGCTGCAACGCGATCCAACCGCCGAGGGAGTTGCCCACCAGCCAGGCCTTGTCGATGCCGAGAGCGTCAAGTACGCGCAGGGTGTGCGCGCCCCACTCACGAATACCGTACGTTGCGTCCGGTGCTTGGATGGTCGCCCCGAACCCGATCAGGTCGGGTGCGATAACCCGAAAATCGCGTTGGAGCGCTGGTAGGGTCAGCCACCAGTTGGCAGCGGCGGACACCCCGGTGCCTGACCCGTGCATGAAGACAAGAGGCGTCCCTTGCCCGAGGTCGTGCAGGTGCGTGACCTCCTCTTCGGCGGTGGGGAGCCAGGTGTCGGGGAGAGCGAAAAATTCCGGAGTCTGGTAGCCCGTGGTCCCGATCGTCATCGTGCAGCCACCACCTCGGGCTTGGTGCTGGCCACGATGCCCATTCCCGTAATCCACGACGGAACCGACTCGTAAGCCGTCCACTCGATTTTGCCGCCCCAGGCTGCGGTCGCAGCAGCCCAGGCCCGCAGTTCGCATGCTCCGGGGCCGGCCAGTCCGACGACGTCTTCGGCGTCGAGAGCGCTCAAAGCGGATGGTTTCGTTGCCAAACGTTGCAGAATGTCTCGATCCCAGGTGTCAGCGACGTCCCCGACACCGTCGGAGTCCGCAAGTGCTCGGGCCCGAGAAACGCGACTTGCTTCGACCTCGTCAACGCGAGGACGCCCGTGGATCAGGAAATCGCGCCATTCAGGCGAGATGGCTTCGTCATAGGCGTCGATTGAGGCGGGCCAATGCGACATCCCGCCGGAGCCCAAGGTGACGATCCGCTCAGCGCCGACACTCTCTGCAATCGCTTCGCCGACGGCCGCGCCGAAGTCAGAGCAGCGTTGGAACGACGGGAGTGGAGGGCAGCCGGAATTCACGATAATCGGCACTATGGGAATATCGAGGTTCGGTACGAGCCGCGAATAGACCTGGGTCAGGCCATGGTCAATTCGCATGTCCAGTGAAACTGCGGGGTCGAATCCCCGCTTCGTCACACCTTCGAAAACGGCCTCCGCGACTGCGGTGTGGAGCGGGAGCTCCCCGGCGGGCGTGCCATAATCACCAACCCCCGAGACCCGCTCGATCCCGATTGTGAACGGGGGTAGGAGGTCATAGAAGATGCCGCGAGCATGATCGGGACCGAAGATGATCATGCAATCGGGGCGGAGGGAGTCCAGAATCTGCCGAGCCTGCTCGACGAAAGCGACGAACGCTGCACCCGGATTGCCGGGTGCAGGGTCCGGGGCGAGATTCCAAAGCGGAGAATGGGAAAGACTGATGGTGCCCACAACCTGTGCCATTGCTTAGCCTCCTAATTCAGCTGCTCAGTGGCCGACCGGAACGGTGCCGCCGATAAGCACGAAGGCAACAACGGTCTGTCGGTCGGATCGGTTCGACCAGGCGTGCCGGGTACCGCGCTGAATCAGGACGTCTCCTGGCTTCATCAGGGTCTCCTCGTCGTCGAGAACGGCCCAGATTTCCCCCTCGATAACGATCGCGTAGTCGAGCGACGGAGTGGCGTGGACCTGATCCGCGGGCCCATCCTCTCGGTCCCGCCACGCACCGTCTGGCGGGAATTCGACCATGCGGAAGATCGATCCAGCCGGCGGAGGGTTCAGACGCACCTCTCCGCCGACACCATCGTCTACCGGCCCATCGTTGACCACAGGGACCTGCTGGTGCTGCCAGAGATTCGTGACAACGAAGGTCGGAGTCTCGGCGACCGTCTGGATGGACGAGGTCTCACCGTCGGCGACGATGACGGAACGACCGGCGTTGTTGACTCCCGTGACGATCCGGCGGAAGCGCCGCGCCTCGGGCGCCGGGGCGACGCCGCGCCCAAGCGTGACGGAGTGCGCGATATCAGCGGCAGACATTGATTCGCCCTTTCTCAGGCTCGTGAAGGTCATGGAACCTCGTGAAGGTCATGGAACAAGGGAGAGGCCGCCGTCGGCGATGACGGTCTGGCCGGTGGTGTACTCGGCACCCATAAGCGAGACGATCAGTCGAGCGACATCCTCAGGGCGGCCCACCCGCTTCAATGGGGCCGCTTGACGCACATGGGCGTAGAGCTGATCCCACGCTTCTCCACTGGTCCACGGCGTCTCGATGAGTCCTGGAGCAACGGCATTGATCCGGATGTTGGGTCCGACGACGGCGCCGAGCAACTTCACCATGTGGTGGAGGGCAGCCTTCGAGACGGCGTACGGAATACTGCTGCCACCGACGTCCGCACCAGCCAGCGCGCCGACGAAGGTGATGGTGCCGTTGCCGGCGGCATCGAGTGCCGGCGCTGCGGCCTTGACCATGCGCCACGGTGCAACGACGTTCATGCTCAGGACACGTTCCCAGACCTCATCGGTCACAGCAGCCAGGTCCGCGTGAGAGATCTTGACGGTCGCGCCCGCGGAATAGACGACGTCGTCCAGACGTCCGTGCTTCTCGAGTACTTGCGCGACGAGCCATTCCGGACATTCCGGATCTTGCATGTCGGCTTGGACGTAGGTGGGGTCGCCGAGCTCCGTCAGTAGCGAGTCTGCTGCCTCCTTCGTGCGTGAACCCGATACGACGATCACGTTTCCTCGAGCGGCGAGCTGGCGGGCCACCTCGGCACCAATTCCAGAAGTGCCACCGACAACGAGAGAGACAGAGGATTGGGACATAGGTCACAAGCTATTACACCCACGAGCAATCATGCAAGTATTTTCATGAAAGTTGTTACATGTCGCACTTAACCTCCTGTGGAAGGTAGCGTATACCTCATGTCGCTTGATCACGCCATTCTTGGCTGGTTGGATACGGGACCAGGCTCCGGCTACGACCTGGTCCGTCAGATGGACCTCGGCCTGAACTGGTTCTGGGGGGCGTCTCACAGCCAGATCTACCCGCGCATGAAAGTCCTCGAGGCCAAAGGGCTCATCGACTCGTCGCCGGTCATGGTCGGCTCGAAGCTCGAAAAGCGCGTCTACTACATAACCGACGAGGGGCGCGCTGTTGTACGCAAGTGGGCGAGCGAGCCGCCGACGTACCCGCCGAATCGGGACAACGAACGACTGCGCCTGATCTTCGGGGATCACAGCAGTACCGCTGACCTTCGCCGTCACTTCGAAACACATCTCCGACGGCACGAAGAGCTTCTTACAGCCCTCCAGGAGTTCAAGGGGGTAATCACCAGCCGTCAGCACCCCCGAATCGAGAAGCGAATCGCCGACGCTCCGACCGCAGCGGAAAAGGCTCTGATCCTAGCCGTCCGTGAGATGGCCTACGGAGGTGATATCCAGCGAGCCGAACTCGAGATCACCTGGGCGAAATCCTGCTTGCAATGGCTTGACGAGTTCGAGCAAGGTCTCAGCAACACTCAGGAGGACGGGACCGAGTCGCCACCGCCGGCTGACGCCCAGGTAAGCTGGTCAGCCGGCTCGATTGGCGACTGACCAGGCGTTTGATGGCGGCCTGCAGTGGAGCGTACCGACCTATCGCTAGGCGACACCGTGGCAATCGCCCCGTGCGATGCTTGTGCGCAACGCGAGTTCGGGCGCGAGTGGCGGTCGGGATCCTGTGGTGTCCGTGTCGCGGTAGCACTTCGCACCTTATTCGGTTCGGCGTGCGACCAGGAACGCATCGCTCTAGCAGAGATGACCGGCCGCCGCCGATGTTCGGTCGCCTCAATACGGGGCCGAGCGATCGGGGCGGTGGTTGCGAAGCGGGTGGCTGGACAGCTTTCCTTCGCAACCGGGAATCGAGGGCGCCGCAGCCCGTACCGTTCGGCGGACATCACCTGCGCGGAGAGAATTCAGGTCTCCAGCGCGTACCCGCGGAGGAATGTCAGCACATGGCCTGCATACTCCGCCGGGCGCTCAAACGGCACCCAGTGTCCTGTGTCGCGGAACACCACTAGTTGGGAGTTCGGAGTGAGATTCAGTGCGTTGATCCCGATCTCGACCATGCACATCCGGTCTTGACGACCCCAGATGATGAGGTTGGGAACGTCGAGGCTTGCGAGCGCCTCGCTGTGATCATAGGGCTCTGAGACGCATTCTTGTGCAGCAGCGCGAATTTCTGGACTTCCAAAGTAGTTCGTACGCACGTACTCCACGAGTTCCTCGGTAACCAGCGATGGATCCCAGATGTGTTGCTCGAGGTATCGCCGGAAGTTTTCGGAGGACGGCTCCTCCACTGCTTGCATCGCAGCCATCGCACCCTGCTCGGGATGCACGGCCAGGAGGTACTCGTTGCGATAGCCGTACGCAGTACCGATGTGACCGGCCCCCCAGACCAACTTTGCGGTCCGATGCGGGTAGCGGTAGGCGAAGACGAATGCAGCCTGTCCTCCTTGGGAGTTCCCGACTATGTGGGCCTTCTCGATGCCGAGCGAATCCATCAGACCGAGAGCTAAGCGGGCATGCACGTAGTGGATCGGCTCCCGGAACACGATCGGACCGGTCTTCCCGTAGTTCGCCAAGTCCAACATGATGCATCGATATCGCTTCACGAAGTACGGCAGGACCCGAAACCAGGTGATCCATGCATTTGACCCTGGCCCGTAGGAGTGCAGGAATACGATCGGCTCGCCGGCTCCGACGTCGTGGTAATGCACGGGTATGCCGTCCACCATCGCCACCCTGCCGGTCTCCTGCTCTGTCTGGCCGTCACGGGTAACGAACGCCATGGGTTCTGCCTCTCGGTTTCGGGGTAGAAGACCGCCCGTTCGGGGCGCTGGTCCAGGTATTCATTTGCGACGCGTGTGCAGCCCTCGGGGAAAATATGTTCGGTGTTGCAACGACTGCTGGAATCCGAGCCCCCGATGGGGAGATAGGTGATGTCGCCCACGCATCTGGTGTTCGACGCGCTCGCCAGTTGCGACCTCTCTCTGGACAATCCAGCACGCTACCGGGAGAACGGCGTGCGCCTCATTCAGGAAGATTCTCGACCCCGGACACGTCACCAGAGCCTGAATCCCCGGAGAACCCACGGGCGCCGGCCTGTCAGACCGGCGCCCGTGGGGGCGGAACCGAAGCACCTTACGGCTGGTTGGTCACGAGATCGACGACAAGCTCTCCGACCAGTCGCCGGTCACGCCGCCGAGTTGATCAGCGCTGGTGATCCTGAGCTTGCCGCCCGTAAGATGGTTCTTCGACGCTTCGAGATCGGCGAGCACACGCGACACGTCGACGTCAACCAGCTTGCCGTGGCGTTTGCGCACAACGCCATCGATGATGACCGTGTCGACGTTGCCGGTATGTGCGTGGCCGACCAGGCTGGCCACCGGGTCGAGAATTGGGGCCATGTTGAGCGTCCTCGCATCCACGAGAACGAGGTCGGCGCGCTTGCCCGGGCTGATACTGCCGATCTGGTCTTCCAGACCGAGTGCCTTGGCACCTTCGACGGTCGCCCAGCGAAGGACGTCGCGAGATGACACTCGCTGCTCGGCAACCAGTTCGAAGTTCGTCGAAGGTCCCTGGTTGAACTGGTAGCGCGCGAACATCAGACCCGTGCGCATGAGGGAGTACATACTCGTTTGAGAACCCACGACGCAGTCGGTGCCGAGCGTGGGTTGCACACCTCCGAGAAGCGCATTACGCAGCGGCGCCGGAAAGTTCATCCCGCCGGCAATTTCGGCGTCAGGCGTCGTGCTGAAATGAGCGCCGAGGTCGGCGACTATCTCGAAATCATCGACGCCGAACTCGTTCAGATGCGACAGTACGGTGCGGTGATCGACTAGCCCCTTCGCCACCAATTGGTGGAACCCGCGTGTCACACGGGTGTTTCCTGGTCCGCAGTGCACATGTCCGGTCCACAGGATGTCCATGTCCCGGGCCGACTGGATCTCGTTCACGGTGAGGTCGAACGGAAGCAGGTTCTGTTCAGTGATGGACACGCCCATACGCAAGAGGGCATCGTCGCTGGAGAAGTGGGCATCTTTGAGGCGATACGCCTCCTTGATCCGAGCTTTGTGGGAGCCGAACTGGTCGCGGCCCTCAACCTCGACCGGACAGTAGCCATAGGCCCAGACGCCCCGGATCCCGGAGCGCTTCTCCGCCTCGACCAGTGCCTCACCATGTGCCGGCGTCACCACTCCGTGGCTGAAGTCCAGCACCGTCGTCGTACCAGCGTCAATGAGCTCTAGTGCGCCCGCGTAGTTCGCGATCTCCACGTCCTCCGGCCGGAAACGACTGAGATAGAACTGCCTGACGTCGTGCATATAGCCAACAAGGGTGCTGTCCTGGGCCGCACCTCGAAGACCTGCCTGCCACAGGTGCTTGTGCGTGTCCACCAACCCCGGATGCACAATCATCCCCGTCGCATCGATGACCTCTGTGTTCTCGGGCGCCTCGATATCCGAAGCCACCTGCGTGATCTTCGAGTCCTCAACGAGGATCGAACCGCCCGCGATCTCCCCCACTTCAGGATCCATCGAGACGATCCAGCCGTTGCGAATTAGCAATCGACGAGTCATATAGCACTCCTTCATTGTTCGACCGATATCGCTTCCACCTGGCGAAACAGCGGCCTCTTACCAAGTAGATTACACTGCTTACATGTAAATATAGTCATATTTTGGCTTCGGGAATAGCTCCGATCGCAGCTTCAACTCACGCAACCGACCTCGGATGAGACGCTTCGCGGCTTCGCCTCCGCTCTTCAGGCCCTACATCGCATCCAACTGCTGTTGAAGGCTGGGGTAGTCCTTAGCATTCTTCGACGTCATGACATAGATGGCGGGAGTGGCCGCTACCACGGCCGGCACTTTGTCACCAGCGGCCGCCGCATAGGCGGCCCAGACGAGTTGGGTTGTCGAGGACTTGAGAATGGAACCCGAGCCAGCGAGTAGCTGGCCGTTCGCGATGGCCTCCACCGTTGCGGCGTCACCCGCGGCGCCGATCACGTCGATGTCTCGCCCTAGACTGCGAGCGGCGATCTTGGCTCCGGCTGCCGTTCCACCGTTATACGTCAAGATGCCGGCCAGGTCGGCATACTTCAGCAGCAAGCCGTTCGCCGGCTGTAGCGCGCTTCCAGCGTCGCCGGCCAATTTGTCAGCAGTGGCTGAGCCGACAACATTCAAGCCGCACTTCTCAGCCCAGTACCTGAGCCGCTCGACCCGGTGTTTCAGGAGTGGAACTGGTACGGGTGCACCTATGATCGCAACCTTGCCGCCGGGATTCTGCTGCGCCATGGCCAGACCTGCCGACCACGCCTCGAGATCTGCAGCACCTGCGAGCTGGGTGGTCCACAGACCTATACCGTCTTTGAAGTCGATCACCGCGTCTTGACCGATCACTGGAATGCCCTGGGACCGCGCCCGTCGCAACATCGGTTCGAGAGCGTCGGCGTTGAGGGGGTTGGGCACGACGATGGCGTCAACATGTTGATTCAGTAGCAGCTCGAACTGCGAGACCTGGCGGTCCGGGTCGCCGCCGGCGTCCAGCGCCTTCACAGAGCCGCCCAGCGAGGTTGCGACTTTCTCGAACATCGCCTGCTGCAACTTCAGCTCCTCGAGGGAGCCGATTGGGTTCAAGTAGCCGATCGTCAGGGGCCGGGGCGTAGGCTGCGGGTACTGGTGCGGGAGGTCGTCAAGGGCACCCCTGTATGCGCACTCTTTCTCCGGCAGACCGCCATCTGCGAGACCGCTGGTATCGAATCCGGACACGCCAGCCGGTGGGACGACTTCTCCCACGTTGGCTGCCTTCGAATCGGATCCGCTCAACGAACTGCTTCGGGCATCACTACCACTGGTGCATCCAGCACTCAGCGTGGCTACGGCGACGACAGCCAGTGCCCAGGCGAGGTGATTCTGACGGAGCTTCTTAGTAGATACGTGCATGTGCACAGCCCTTTCGGGTGGAGTGATTTCCCAGATTTCCCAGATTCCCAGCGGGCCCCGAGGACCGGCCGAGCTGGGTCGAGGCGGCCGAAACGAAGTTGAACGATGGGCCGGTCAATCGACATCGATCGGGCTCCGTTCACCGACGCGAGGTCGCGTGCGCCTGAACGTGACCATCTGCATGATCTTGCGTATCGGGCCGGCGCCCGTGCCCTGCAGGAAGTCGAGGACGCCGGCGATCAGCACGATCGAGCCGGTGATCACATGCTGCCAGTAGCTCGGCGCTCCCACGAGCCCCAAGCCGTTGGACATAACCCCCAGGAAAAGGACGCCGACCGCCGTACCGGTGATCGTTCCACCGCCGCCGACGAAGCTTGCTCCACCGAGAAGAACAGCTGCCGCAGCTTGGAACATGATCTCGCTGTTGACCTGAGGACTCACGGCCGCGATCCTCGACACCTGCATGATGGCGGACAGTGCAGCCATAAGACCCGCGACGCCGAAGACGACCGCAACCGTACGACGAACATTGATGCCGGAAAGCCTTGCCGCTTGCGGATTTCCGCCGATCGAGTAGATGTCTCGACCAAAGAGGGTTCGATTGAGCACCACCCAGGATGCGGCGAACACCCCGATCATCACGACGACGGGCACAGGAATTCCTGCTACTCGACCGAAGGCGAGGGTATCGAGCCACGGGCTGATGAGCGGTTCGGTCTTCGAATCGGTGAAGAGACTGACCAGACCACTCAGCAGCCAGCTCGTACCCAGTGTGACGATCAAAAAGGACAGTCCGAACTGTCCGATCAGGATACCGTTCGCCACGACACCGATCACGAAGCCGCCGGCGATCGTCAGGAGGACGGCTACCTCGATTGGTAGGCCAAATGTATTGAACATCAGCCCGAGAACCACTCCGTTGATGCCGACGAGCGCTCCAAGGGAAAGATCAAATGCGCCGACGAGCATTACGAAGGTCATCCCGATCGCTGCCATCCAGAGCGTGCTCGTACTGGTGAGCATGGAGTTCATATTCGAGACGGTCAGAAACTGTTCCTGGGTGACTGCGAAGTAGACGAAAACTGCCACCAGAATCAGGAATACCGCGAAGAACCGTGCCCGCAGTGCCGAACGCAATGCGTTGAGCCGCCTGACCTTCGTTTGCTCTGGCATTGCCACGAGGGTTGTCATTCGATCACTCCTGATGCGAGATGGTTGAGGCGGGCTTCTGAGGCTTCAGTCCGGGACAGCTGAGCGATCACCCGGCCTTGAAACATGACGAGGAACCGGTCGCAGAGCTGCAGCAACTCCTCGATCTCGGAGGAGACGACCACGATGCTCATTCCGCGATCACGCTGCGCGCGCAGAATCTCGTGGATTTCCGCCTTGGAACCGACGTCGACTCCTCGAGTCGGCTCGTCGAGCAAGAGAACCTCGGGTGTGGTGTTGAGCCATTTGCTCAGCAGGACTTTCTGCTGATTTCCGCCACTCAACGCGGTAACCTTCACCGAGTCCGAGGGCGTCACGATATTCATCGCTTTGATGTTGTCGGCAGCGATACGTCGTTCCGAGCGCGCAGGTGCAATTTTCCAACGCGGCCGATGCGAGAACATCGGTACCACGACGTTCTCCCGGATCGTCGCCTTGATCGACAACCCCTGCGTCTTGCGATCGGATGGCACGAATGCCATACCGCGCCTCATGGCCTCCAACGGGCTCCGCGGAATCCTGTCGGACGCACCGATCGACACCGTCCCGTGTGCTTTGTCCTGCAAGCCGAACAGGGCCTCCAGTAGTTGACTCCGACCGGATCCTGACAGACCGACGAGACCGAGAACCTCTCCTCGAGACAGGGAGAAGTCGGCATCGACGACCTGCCCAGGCACGTTCAGCTCGTGAACCACGAGTGCGCGGTCCTTGCTGTCAATCGGAATCGTGCTCGGCACGAACACCTCGGGAAGCCTGCCGAGCATGTCGGCAACCAGAGATGTCCGGTCGTAGTCGCGGCGGGCCCGGGTATCGATGTGCACGCCGTCGCGCAGAACAGTGATGCGATCAGAGACCTCGAAGAGCTCATCCATCTTGTGTGAGACGTAAACCACGGCAACGCCTTCGCTGGCTACCAGTCGCATGATCGCGAACAGCGCCGCCACAGCCTCCTCGGTCAACGAGCTGGTTGGTTCGTCCAGAATCAGAATTCGGGCATCCGTGTTGACGGCGCGGGCGATCTCGACGAGTTGCTGCTGATCCAAGCGCAGCCTCCCCGTCTGGGCGCGCGTATCGATTTCCACCTGAAGGCGCTCGAGGGTAAGGGCGGCGCGACGGTGCAGCTCGCGCCAATCGATCAACCCGGTTCGACGGGGCTTGCCGTGCCCGAGGAATATGTTCTCGCCGACGCTCAGCTCGGGAGCGAGGCTGAGCTCCTGGCTCACCATGGCGATTCCAGACCTCAAAGCGTCTGCTGGCGAGGCAAAATCTCGCGATTCTCCTGCGATCTCGATGGACCCTGCGTCAGGACGAAACTGTCCTGCCAGGATGTTCAGAAGGGTCGATTTGCCTGATCCGTTCTCCCCGATCAGTCCGCGAATTTCGCCGGGCCGCAAGTCGAAATCCACGCCCTTGAGGGCGTGGACACCACCGAAGCTTTTCCGGATCGACCGCATCCTGAGCACTGTCGAGGTCGCCTCGAAGGCCGGGCTCGGCGATCTCGCCGTGTCCTTGACCCCGGTAGGCGAGGGCGGCTGTTCTACGGGTTGGACCATCGGGTCGTTCCTCCAAGTAAGCACTTGCATGACGTAGAGGGGGCGAGGCTCACCTCACGTCGCTCGGCCGAAGTGGTTCACCTCACACTTCGCGAGACTGACGGTAGTCAACTACGAAAAGAGCAGATTGTCGATATGTACATGACACTTTTTTCATGTTTGTTACGCTTCAGCTGTTGGCGGAACCTGCGGTGCAGCACCCATGGCAACGACAGCGCAACCTAGTGGGCGGCGTGTGTACGTGCAGAGAAGCGGGCGGGTTTGCTGCACGTTCAACGGTTCCTCGGGATCTCATCAGCGAGCTACCATGCCAACAGTGCCCGCACGCCGGTTAGATAGTTGAGACATCCGAGGAGTACGGCGGATGTCACTGGCGGGAAAGGATGCCGATTGACGGATCGGGATCGACAGGGTTCCTGTTGCCGTCACACGGGACGGAAAGGCTCGGCCCCAGCAAGTTTTGGGCACAACGACGATCGAGGTCACCGCTCACGTTCGGGCTCGGCGGCGTAGACGGCGAACAACGGTTCGCTCCTCCGGGATGTGGCGTCAGCTGCCTGACTTGTACTCGCGGAGCAGGCCGCGACTGATGACGGTCTTCTGGATCTCGCTGGCGCCCTCGCCGATCAGCAGGAACGGGGCATCGCGCATGAGCCGCTCGATCTCGTACTCGGTGGCGTAGCCGTATCCGCCGTGGATCCGGAAAGCTTCCTGGGTAACCTCGGAGCAATATTCGCTCGCGAGCAATTTGGGCTGCCACCGCTGTGGCATTGGGTCTATCTGCTCGACCGACCCGCCCAGCGCGACCTCGGCCCCGACGGGCACCCCGCGCGCAATACCGTACCGGCGCCGCCGGAACCGGGCCGGCGGCGAATGTGGGCTGGCGGCCGGGTGCGTTCCCTCGGTCCGCTGCTGCCGGGCGAACCTGCCTCCCGCACCACCTGGGTGAGCGGTATCGAGGACAAGATCGGTCGTTCCGGCCGACTCACTTTCGTGACCGTCGAGCACCTCATCCACCAGTGTGGTGCCCTGGTCATCGACGAACGTCAGGATATCGTGTACCGCGACACGCCGAAAACCGATGTCGCGGAGCCCGAAACGGTTACCGAGATTCCGCTCGCGCCCGGCGATCGACAGATTCCGGTCGATCCCACACTGCTCTTCCGCTACTCCGCCCTCACCTACAACGGTCACCGGATCCACTACGACCGGGAGTACGCCCGCGACGTGGAGGGCTACCCCGGCCTGCTCACCCATGGGCCGCTGCAGGCGCTAACCATGGCCGAGGCCGCCCGGGCGCATCCGGACTATCCGACCGGCAAAACGGTGTTCGACTACCGGCTGATCTCCCCGCTCTTCGACCACCAGGGTTTGGTGGTCCGAGCCGATCCGGACGAGGACAGCGGGCTGGCCACCACCGCGCGCGACCGGTCCGGCCGACAGACCGCCACCGGAGTGCTGCGCTCGGCGTAGCACTCCGGCAACGGAACTCGGGTTTCCCGAGCGGTGTCGGGGCGGCGCGGACGCGAACAATAGTTTGTGCCGCGCCACTCACCGGCGCAGCACGCGCGGTGAGACGGGCACGGTGCGGACCTGATCTTCAGGGTTACGGACTTCAAACCCTCTGCGAGGCAGGCGGTTTGGCGAACGCGATGATCGTCGAACGGCTCCGAGGCCGACCACACGCGGTGCGTGGTGATTCGATCAACACGCACCGCGAGTGGCCAGGCTGCCGGATCCTAGGGCTGGTCGGTGTGCGAGCGGGAACAATCGGTGACGATTTTGGCCACGGCAGTTGCGACCTCGCCGGCCGGATCGGCAAGGCCGTCGAGCGGCGCGCGATCGACCAATAGCGAACCCAGGACGAGTTGCACCAGCTGGCCGCCGGCTTCCAACGCAGACAGCCGCTCGTCCGGTTGAAACCACGTCCACGCCCACTGGGAACTGCCGAAGATCAGCAGACTCTGCAGGTCGACGTCCAAGGAACGAAAGACACTGCTCTCCATGCCGTCGGCCAAGACGGAACGAACCACAGACAAGTATTCGGCGCGCAATTCTCGGCCGTGGGTCAGTGCCTCATGTGTTGCGAGCGTGGCGATCTCTCGCTGGAAGGCAACGGTCGCTTCGCGATCGACCTCCTGATAGAGCAGGAACGCGAACAAGAGCCCCGCGAGCCGCTGCCCTGGCGACCTGAATCGCGCGACGATGTCGTGAGCCTCTACCAACCGTCGCTCCATATATGAGTCGTGCATCTGGGCGAACAGTTGATCTTTGGTGCCGTAGTGGTGGACGATCGTCCCCTTCGAGATGTCCAACTCTCTGGCGATCTCACTGAAATTACTGCCCGCGTAGCCGCTGCGGGCGACGTTGCGGGTGAAGGCGGCCAGGATGTCCCGCGAACGAGAATCGCGAACCCGAGTTCGAACCCCTGCGCCTGTTGCCATCGCGCCGCCCTCTCCACTTCGACTGTTGTCGCCATTTCTGCCAATCCTACCGTACGTACGGGCATCCGATGGTATTCGACCGTACGTACGGCCAAAGAGGTATTGACTGTACGAGCGGTCACTGCGACGCTGGTCACAGTTGGTTGCGGGAGATACGCGCACCACAGTCCAGAAAGGTTCCAGATGAGCTACTTCGAGGATGCAGCAGAGGTCTACAAGTACCTGGGCGGCGTGTTCGTGACGGCCAACGACACCCCTGGTGTCGGCGAGAAATTGCGCGCCGCCAACATCGTATTGCGTCTGGACTACAGCTCACCGGACGCCTCGATCACCGTTGTCCTGAAGGACCCCGCGATCGAGGTCATCGAGGGTGAGTCGGAGCTCACGCCGGATGTCCGCATGGCGATGTCCGCCGACAACGGCAACAAGTTCTGGAGCGGCGACTACAACGTCGCAGTCGGTTTGGCGAAGGGGCAGGTCAAGGCAAGGGGGCCGGTGTCGAAGATCCTGCAGCTCATCCCCGCGGCGAAACCGGTCTTCCCGCTGTACCGAGACCTGGTCGCCGGTAAGAACGCGGACAACTAGCCGCCACGAGAATAGAGAGGACGGCTATGGCACCTGTGCCGCATTACTTGATGTACATCGACGGTGAGTGGGTCGACCGGATCGAGCGCTACGACGTCATCAACCCAGCGACCGAAGAGGTTGTCGCGACCGTCGCCAAGGGCAGCACCGACGACGCCGATCGCGCGGTCGCCGCGGCCCTTCGCGCTCATCGGGACGGCGAGTGGCGCAACACGTCCCCCGACGAGCGCGCCCGCAAGATCTCGCGCATGGTCGAGATTCTCAACGACCGGATGGATGACCTGGTCGACCTGCACATCGCAGAGAACGGCGTGACCAGACGCCAGGCGATGGCCTTTCACGTCGGTTACTCGATCTCGCATCTGCAGTACTTCGCCGATCTTGCGGCCACCTACCAGTTCGAGCGCAGCGGCCCGGTGCTCGGCTACCCCACCGCCGCGGCCGGCGTCGTGCGCCGCGAGCCGATCGGCGTGGTTGCCGGCATCGTGCCGTGGAACTTCCCGATGTTGCTCGCGGTCTGGAAGCTGGGTCCCGCGCTGGCCGCTGGCAACTGCGTAGTGTTGAAGCCGGACGAAAAGACTCCGATGACGCTGATGGAGATCGCCAAGGCCGCCGACGAAGCAGAGATTCCCAAAGGCGTGTTCAATGTCGTCATCGGCCCCGGTGAAACAGTCGGGGCCCGGCTCGCTGCGCACCCGGATGTGCGCAAGGTTGCATTCACAGGTTCTACTGCGGTCGGTAAGACGATCAGCAAGCTCGCAGCCGAGAACATCAAGAAAGTGACGCTCGAACTCGGTGGCAAGGGGCCGAACATAGTCCTCGAGGACGCCGATATCACCCAGGCCGTCGACGGCGCATTGTTCGCGTTCTGTCTGTACTCCGGCCAAGCTTGCGAATCCGGTACGCGGCTGTTGCTGCCGGAGTCCCGCTACGACGAATTCGTCGAGCGGCTGATCGAACGTGCGGCGAAGATCCGGGTCGGCGACCCCGACGACTTCGAGACCGATATGGGCCCGATCATCTCCGCCGAACAGAAGCAGCGTATCGAGCGCTACATCGAACTCGGCAAGAAGGAAGGTGCGACCGTGGCCTTCGGCGGTGAGCCTCTCAGCGGCGCGCCGTTCGACAAGGGCCATTGGATCGGGCCGACGATCCTGACCGACGTCGACAACTCGATGACTGTGGCACAGGAGGAAATCTTCGGCCCGGTCCTGGCAGTCATCAAATACCGGACGGTCTACGAGGCCATCGCGATCGCCAACGACTCCGAATACGGCCTGTCCGCCGGGGTCTGGAGCGAGGACATCGATGCCGCGCTGGCGGTCGCCAACCAGATCGAAGCCGGCACCGTCTGGATCAATGACTGGCACATGGTCAACGCGCTGTACCCGTTCGGCGGGTACAAGCAGAGCGGCAACGGCCGTGAACTCGGACCGCATGCGCTCGACGAATATACCGAGGAGAAATTCGTCCACATCGATCTCTCCCGGAAACTCGACAACAAGGTCTACGACCTGGTTGTTCCGCGAGTGGAGGACTAACGAATGCGATCAGCATTGCTACACGACAACGGCGGGCCACTAACGCTCGAAGATGTCGAGTCCGCCGCGCTGGAACCGGACGAAATCCTCGTCAGGATTGCCGGTGTCGGGATCTGTCACACAGACTTGACAGCCATCAACGGCACAGTGCCACTTCCACTTCCGGCCGTCGTCGGACACGAGGGTGCAGGCGTCGTGAAAGCGGTCGGCACGGACGTGACAACGCTGTCGGCAGGTGATCATGTTGTGCTCAGTTTCGACTCATGCCGACAGTGCGCCGCCTGTACATCCGGGCACCCGGCATACTGCGAATTGTTCGCCGCCCTGAACTATTTCGGTACCAGACTCGACGGCACCACCACGATGCGCAGCGCTGGAGCAGACGTACACGGAAGCTGGTTCGGCCAATCATCGTTCGGCACTCACGCCATCGCCAGCGTGCGCAATGCTGTCAAGGTCGACACCGATCTCCCGTTGGAACTACTCGGGCCGCTCGGGTGCGGCGTGCTGACCGGCGCGGGGACAGTGCTGAACGTCCATAGACCGAGAGCCGGTCAAAGCATCGGCATTTGGGGAATCGGCACCGTCGGCCTGTCCGCAGTCATGGCCGCGAAGACCGCGGGATGTGATCCGATCATCGCCATCGATCCCAACCCCGACCGCCTCGAACTCGCCAAGGAGCTCGGCGCCACCCACACCAAGAACCCAACGGAGACAAAGGATCTCGTCTGGGACATCGTCGAGCTGACGGGAGGACTGGACTTCAGCGTCGAGGCCGTCGGCGCGGGTCCGGTAGTGCGGCAAGCGCTCGAGTCGCTGCGCTCCCCCGGGGCCTGCGCCACACTCGGTCTCAAAGCACTCGAGAACGACGTCACCATCGACCAGGGACACCTGCTCATCGGGCGGACATTGACCGGCGTCATCGAAGGCGACGCCGATCCGCACGTCTTCATCCCGAAATTGATCGAGCTGTGGCGCGCCGGACGTTTCCCGTTCGAGAAGCTGATCCGCACGTATCCCCTGGAGAAGATCAACGACGCCATCGAGGAATTTCGCTCGGGCCAGGTCGTCAAACCCGTGCTTGTCACAGGAGAGCGCCACGAATGACCGCTTCAACCGTCGACCAGACAGCATGCATCGTCGACTTCTTCGCGCACGTCGGTGCCCTCGACTTCGAGTGGATGCAGGGTCAGCTCGCGGAAGATTGCCACATCGAGGCCCCGGGTTCAGTCACGACGGCGCCGAGATCGTCGTCCTTGGATGGCAGGCTTCATCAGTTCCTTTCCGGACCTTCGGCACCGGTCGTATCAGGTCGCCGCGCAGGATGCCCAAGTCCTTGATCTCCGCGCTCGTGGCCGCTGTTCCGCGTGCAACCGCGCAGTGCCGCTCACGCTTCTCGTAGCAGGCATCGCGCTCGTCGCTGTTGGGTTCGTACGCCAACGCCCGAAAGTGTAAACCTGGAATCAGCGGACCACCGCAGCCCACGTTGCGAATCCCCCGAGGACCGGATTGTGTTCGGTTCCCGGGGGATTCGCAACGTCGAGTGTTCTCATCCTCGAAGGCATCGGGGCGCCCGGACGTCAAGACCTTGCCGGGTGTTCTCGTAAGCGCGTCGGGGAGCCTGCTGGAAATGCCGACTTCGGCCAGAACATTTGATGCCGCTGCACCGCAGTGGTTTTCGGCCCGGCGGCGAATGACTTCCTGGCCGAGCGCCACGGCTCGGTCTCGATTGCGCACCATCGCGCAACCGAAATCCGCACGCCGCCACCATGGTTCGAATCTCGCCGGAGGTTGGAACCGTCCGGACGTTCGTGCACCGTAATTCTGGGGATGGATGCCCTGGTTCCGGCCGCGCACGCAGTCGGGCCGGAGCCAGTCGAATCACGTCCTCGGCTCCGGCCCGCACTGGGCGTTACGGCCGGAAACTTATCCGCAGCTCGCGCTTGAGAATTTTGCCGGTGGGATTACGCGGAAGCACGGGGATCACCGAGATCGAGGTCGGGCACTTGTAATGCGCCAGATGGTCACGTGTGAAGGCGATCAGGACCGATTCATCGATCGTCGCGCCGTCGGAGGGGACGATGACCGCCTTGACCGTTTCGCCCCATTTTTCGTGCGGCACGCCGATCACCGCGACGTCGGCGACGTCCTGGTGCTGAAGCAGCACTCGCTCGACCTCAGCCGGGTACACGTTCTCGCCGCCGGTGATGATCATGTCCTTGACGCGATCCTTGACGAAGAGGTAGCCCTCTTCGTCGACGCGGCCGGCATCACCGGTGCGCAACCACCCGTCGGGGGTGAGCGCTTCACGCGTCGCCTCGAGCATGTTCCAGTAGCCGCCCATCACCTGCTCGGAACGCACCCAGAACTCTCCGACCTCCCCTATCTCGACATCCTCGCCCGTGGCCGGATCGACTACCCGGATCTCGTTACCGGGCAAAGGGCGACCGGCGGAGGCGCGCAGGTGCTTGCGATGCTCGTCGCGATGTTCCCCTGGACCCAGGACGCAGAACACGCCCGACATCTCCGTCATGCCGTAGACGGAATACAGCGGAGTGGGCAGCACACTCAACATGCGCTCCATCAAGGGCAACGGCATCGGAGACCCGCCGTAGCCGAGGACTTTCAGCGTGCCCAGCGACGACCGGGCACGGTCGTGGTCCTCGAGAAGCATCTGAATGACCGCGGGAACGAAGAAGGCGTGCGTCGCTCGCCGATCCTTGATCAGGTCGAGCAGTTCGGCGGGAATCACCTCGCGCACGATCACCGTCCGAGCGCCGACGCCCATGCCGCCGAGAGCCCAGCTGGTGCCCCCGACATGAAACAGAGGCATCGCGACGATGTTGACCGAGCTCTCGTTCAATTCGTACGCCGGTGCCACCGACATCGCGTGTGCTGTCATGCTGCGTTGGGTCAGCATCGCACCCTTCGGCCAACCGGTCGTTCCCGAGGTGTAGAGCTGAAGGAAGCAGTCCTCCGCAGCCGACTTCCACGGATCGGTCACGGGTTGCGCAGTGGCGAGCCGGCTCTCGTACTCGTCGCCGTCACCACCGAGCACGATAATCTCTCGAACCCTGGGCAGACGATCATGTAGCGCTTCGAGCGCACCGGTGAATTCCGCGCCCACCACCACCAGCTGCGCGGTGGAGTCATCCAGGACATGGACGAGTTCATCCGGCGAAAGCCTGAAATTGACAACCGCGTTCGCGGCGCCGATCAGCGACGCGGCAAGGGTGAGCTCGAGGCACGCGGGATGGTTCTTGTCCAGAACGGCAAGCCGGTCCCCCGGCCCCAGCCCAGCCGCACGGAGCGCGCCGGCGGCACGGCGAACGCGATCGGTGAGCTGAGCCCAGGTCCAGCTCTGGTCACCGAAAGCCAGCGCTTCGCGATCCGGAGCCGCGGCCGACCAATGTTCGACGCTGTCGAAGATTCGGTGAATCTCGGCGGTCATGGGAGCCTCCTCGATGAGGTGCACGTCAACCGTACGTGCGGTCATTCTAATTCCAAACGGATCCGGAGAAGCTCATTCCGGATAAATATCGGGTCAGGGATCGACGACGAAGACCGGGATCGGCTCGCCTTCGCCCGGGTGAACGGTGAATCTGCCCCGAGCGCCGGCGGCGACGGAGCCGGGAGCCGCTAAGCGGACGTGTAACCAGGGCCCTTCATCGAGTTCCACGAGACCGAGGACCGAGCGCTGGCCGGCAGCGTGATCGACAATCACGCACACAACCACGCCGGTGCCGACCGCTGGTACCCAAGCCAGTTCCGCGCCAAGGCATTCTGGACAGGTTTTCGAATCGGGTCGGCTGTAATGACCGCAGCAAGCGCAGCGCCGGATCAGCAGGCGGCCCTCGACGAGGCCGTCGAACCAGGTCGCGGAATCATCGTCACGGCGAGCAGCGAAAGCCGTCATCGGTCGGCCCCCAACACGAGAGTGGCGTGGTGGTCGAGAATTCCGCCGTTGCCGCTGACGATCGCTGTGTCGTGCGCGGCGACTTGACGAACCCCCGCCTGGCCTCGCACCTGCGTCACCGCTTCCAGCAGCGGAGTCATCCCCCACAGATAGAACGAGGACAGCTGCCCACCACCGGTGTTGGTCGGCAGCGCGCCTCCCGGTGCCAGCGCGCCCCCCGCGGCCAGCTCACCAGCCTCGCCTTTGGCGCAGAATCCATAGTCCTCGAGCGTGACCAGCACGGTGTAGGTGTAACAGTCATAGATCTCGCGTATGTCGATGTCGCCTGGGGTCAGCCCGGCCATTTTCAGAGCAGCAGGGCCGGAGACCGCCGCTCCGGTAACCAGTCCGAAGTCGCTGCCACGCTCGAGAATGTAGCCGGGATGGGATTGCCCCCATCCGAGTACTCGGACGGGCGGCTGGGCGAGATCGGCAGCCCGCTCGGCGGTGGTCACGACCACCGCGGCTCCCCCGTTGGAGACCACACAGCAGTCCGGCAGATGCAGCGGCTGCGCGATCCATCGTGAACGGTGGTAGTCCTCCAGGGTCAGTGGTGTGCGCATCTGAGCGATCGGATTGTCTATAGCCCAAGCTCGCTGTGAGACGGCGACCGCACCGAGATGATCCTGCGGCACCCCGTAATGGCTCATGTATCGGCTAGCAGCAAGCGCGTAGCGGTGGTTGACACTAGTGAAGCCCGCGGCGGTCTCAGCGCTGCGGAACCCGGTCGCGCGCAGGGAAGACCGTTGATAGGCCTGTCCGGCAGAGTCATCCGGGTGGCGCGGGGTGTCGGCGAACACGCACGCCACCACCTCCGCGGTCCCGGCCAGCACGGCTGCCGCGGCCTGCGCGACCATGATGCCCGCCGACGCCCCGAACGCGTTGACCTCGCTGAGCATGCGCAGGTCACGCAACCCCAACTGCCGCGCGAGCGCCAGATCCAGGTCGCTATTGTTGCCGGCGTTGATCAGCAGGCCGTCGACGTCGCGGAGCGTGAGCCCCGCATCGGCAACGGCGCGCCTGACCGCCTCGGCCGCAAATGACCGGGCGGTCCGTCCGTAGACCTTGCCCACCTCGGTCAGCCCAGCACCCGCAATGGCAGCGTAGCGCTGCATACCATTTCCTCCTTACCGAATGCCGAGCGGTCAGGCCGGGGCACTCACCACGCGGGCCTGCCGGTCACTGAACTCGAGTCCGTCTGCCCAACTCGCCCCGCGGGCGATGAGGGCTCGGTACTTCATCACCACGGACTGCCCGTTGACGGTCAAAGCTCCGGTCAAACGGTCGCCGCGCCGATACAGGGCGACAAAGCGATCGGACTCGGGACTTCCGGCCACCACCCGCACCTCGTCCGCACCGGGCACACCGACGAACTGGATGCGGTCCTCATACCAGTCCGACCAGAAGTACGGAACCGTAGAGTAGGGCTTGCCCGCGGCGGGCTCCAGAGCATTCCGCGCGGCTATCGCACCCTGCTCGGCCGCATTGGTCCAGTGCTCGATACGCATCAACTGGTCGAAAAGCGGGTTGCGCCAACGGGCCACATCACCTGCGGCGTACACCCCTTCGACACCAACCGCAGCCAGCGTGGAGTCACATTGCACGCCGTCGCCGATGCTCAGGCCGCTGTCCTTCAGCCAGCCGGTGGATGGATCGGCACCGATGCCCATCACCACGAGGTCCGCGTCGACAGCAGACCCGTCGCTGAGGTGCACTCGCTCGATCTTCCCGTTCCGATCCTCGAGCGCCCGTACGGACACCCCGCATCGGAGGTCGGTGCCGGCCCGATGGTGGCGCGCAGCGAGAGCTCCGCCCATCTGTTCACCCACGGCTCGGACCAGCGGTGTCGGTGCGGCTTCGATGATGGTGACCGCCAGCCCACGCTTGCGAGCTCCCGACGCGACCTCGGATCCGATGAAGCCCGCCCCGACAACGACGGTGCGGGCACCGGCGTCGAGTGCGGCGCGCACGGCAATGGCGTCATCGAGCGTTCGCAGCGTGTGCACGCCTGCGAGGCCGTCCGCTCCCGGCAATTCCCGAGCGGTGGCGCCGGTGGCGACCACCAGCGCATCGTAGGCGATGCTGCGCTCACCGGTATGCACGATGCGCTGCCGTGGATCCAGCTCCTCAGTCGGGGCGCCGAGAAGGAGATCCACGCCGAGTTCCACCCTGAGGTGATGCTCTTCCCTGAACATCACCTCAGGCCGCTCGGCACGGTCGAGATAAGCTTTCGACAGCGGTGGCCGGTCGTATGGTAGGTGCCGCTCGGCACCTACCAGCGTGATGCTGCCGGTGAAGCCGGCCTTGCGAGCGCTCTCAACCGCCCGAAGGCCCGCCAGGGAAGCACCGACAACGACCAAACGGTCGATCACCTGGGCTCCAGCCGCAGCGCTTCGGTCGGGCATCCCTCGACCGCGGCGCGTACCTCATCGAGCCGGGCGTCATCGACGACCTCGGTGAGCAACACGAGATCGCCGTTGTGATCGACCTCGAACACCTCTGGCGCCATGGCTTCACAGATGCCGAGTCCCGTGCACTTGGCACGATCGACGATGACCTTCATCGCTTGCAGTTCCTTCCGTGTGGTGTCACGCAGCCGGCCCGAGAGCGACGGGCAACTCGCGATAGCCATTGATGAAGTTCGAGCGGAATCGCTGTGGTGGACCAGCTACACGCATCTGCGGGAATCGAGCGAAGAGCTCGCCCAGCAGTACTCGGGCTTCGAGTCGTGCAAGGCTGTTGCCCAGGCAGAAGTGGGTACCGATTCCGAACGCGAGGTGATTGGCCGGGTTGCGGTGTATGTCGAACCGATCCGGGTCCGTGAAGACAGTTTCGTCGCGGTTGCCCGAGACGTAGAACATCACCACTTTGTCCCCGGCCGCGATCCGCTGGCCGCCCAGTTCGCCGTCGGCCATTGCCGTGCGGCGGAACTGCATCACCGGCGGATGGAATCGCAGGATCTCCTCGATGGCAGGTGTGAGCAGTTCCAGGTCCGACCGCAACTGCGCCCATTGATCGGGGTGCGCGTCCAGGGTCAGTATCGCGCCGGTCAAGAGGTTCCGGGTGGTCTCGTTACCGGCGATCATGAGCAGCTGGAAAAAGCGCTGTAGTTCGTCGGTCGTGAGGCGCTCACCGTCCACCTCGGCGTTCACGACGAGACTCCATACGTCGTCGCCGGGGTTGCGGCGCCGGATCGTCGTCTGCGCCTCGGCGTAGGCGAACATCTCCTGAAATGCCGAGAAGAACGCTGGCCGACCACCGTAGGCAGGGTCATCGAGACCGACCATCCGGTTGGTCCAGCTGTAGAGCAGATGGCGGTCGCTCGCTGGCGCACCGAGCAAGTCCGCCAGCACCATGAGCGGCATCTCGGACGATACCTTCGCCACGAGGTCGATCTCGGAATTCGGTTCGAGGGCGGCCACGATTTCGTGTGCGTAGCGAGCCACGGACTCGAACGTCCCGTTGACCATCTTCGGGGTGAAAACCCGGCTCACGATCTTGCGCAGTTTCGAATGGTCCGGCGGATCGAGGTTGAGCATCATCTGCTGCAACGCCGCGAGATCGCGCGGGCGCTGGTCGCGCAGGAAGGTCGCGCCCACGTGCGATGAGTAGATCTCCGGGTTCCGGGACACTTCCACGATGTCGGCGTGCCTGGTCACCGCCCAGAACCCGGGCCCGCCGTTGAAGCCTTCGTAGGCCGGCTCGTCAACCCAGGCGACCGGTGCCTCGCAGCGTAATTGCGCAAACGTCTCGTACGGTACGCCGTCGGCATACGTGTCGGGATGACCGAGGTCGACCCCAGCGGTGGGAACCACTTGCCCCTGTGACTCGGACGCGACCACGTTTCACTCCTCACTTGACTGACCGTACGTACGGTAACATTACTTCACCGGTCCCGCCAAGTGCTGACTCCCTATCGGCGGGACCGTCTCTTTTCGCGAAGCGGCGAGGAAGGACACGCACGTGGACAGCACAATGCAGGACACCGAACTCTTGGTCTCGGATCTGTTCGAACACGGTTGTTCGGTACATCCCGATGCTGTGGTCGCTCACTACCAGGGCCACCGCACAACTACCGAAACCTTCGCCGAGCTCGGCGAGCGAACTCGGCGGCTGGCCGGTGCCCTCTCAGATCTCGGGGTGAGCACTGATGACGTGGTTGCCACGCTGTGCTGGAATACGCCGACTCACCTGGCTGCCTACTTCGCCGTGCCGTCTATGGGCGCGGTGTTGCACACCCTGAACCTGCGGCTATCCGATGATCAGCTGATATACATCATCAACCATGCAGCAGACCGGATAATCATCGTCAGTGGCGATCTCACGAAGCAGCTCGCGCAGATCCTGCCCGAATGCCCGACTATCCGCGACATCATTGTGGTCGGCGAGCCTGCCGAGCCCATCGACGCCGCCCCCGTGCGGATGCACGACTATGAGACGTTGCTGGCGGCAGCGACACCGCTCGCGGCATGGCCGCAACTATCGGAGAGCAGTGCTGCAGTCCTGTGTTATACGACCGGAACCACGGGCACCCCCAAGGGCGTGGCCTACAGCCACCGGTCGATCTACCTGCACACGCTGACCATTTCCACCGGCAGCGCGTTCGCATTCAGCGACGACGATCGAGTCCTGCCGATTGTTCCGATGTTCCATGCGAACGCCTGGGGCTGGCCTTACGCGGCCTGGATCAACGGTGCGGATCTGATCATGACCGACCGTTTCCTACAGGCTGAGCATCTCGCGCGAATCATCAGTGAACAGCAGCCCACGGCGGCGGCGGCGGTGCCGACGCTGTGGAGCGCGCTGGACGCCTACGGGATCGAGAACAACGCGGATTACTCCAGCTTGCGACTGGCCGTTTCGGGTGGTTCACCGCTCTCGCCGGCGCTCACGGAGTCCTTCGCCGCCCACCATGGCGTCGGGCTGACCCAGGGCTGGGGTATGACCGAAACGTCGCCGTTGCTCACCTTTTCTCGTCCGCCCGCCAGGTCCGAGAACCCCCTCGATCTCGTGTACCGAACTCGCACCGGGCGTATCGTGCCCGGCGTGCGGGCTCGCGTGGTCGATGAGGAGGGCGTCGAGCTGGAATGGGACGGTGCTTCCGCCGGCGAGGTCGAACTGCGGGGCGCGACGATCGCGGGCACGTACTTCAAGGCCGATCCGGAGACGTTGCCGGACAAGTTTCGTGACGGTTGGCTCCGCACCGGCGATCTCGGCGTCATACACCCGTCGGGCTGGATCGAGCTGAAAGATCGTCTCAAGGACGGCATCAAGAGCGGCGGCGAATGGATTTCGACCGTCGAATTGGAGAACGCGGTGGCCACCCACCCGGCCGTGGCCGAAGCTGTGGTCGTTGGCGTGCCCGACCCGCGGTGGGAGGAACGACCGCTGGTATGCGTGCAGCTCCGCGATGGGGCCGCTGCAACGCCCGAGGAACTTCGGGAGCATCTGGTCGGCCGGGTCGCGAAATGGTCGCTCCCCGAGCGCTGGTCATTCGTCGATGGGATCCCGAAAACCAGTGTCGGCAAGCTGGACAAGAAGCGTGTGCGTGCCCAGTACGACGCCGCCGAGCTCGACGTGCGGATGGTCGAGGGCTGACAACGAACATCGCGGGTGGGTCGGCGCGAACCGGCCCACCCGCTCTATTTCATCCGCGGGTGTAGATGGATTTGTAGGATATGTAGGCCGTCATGCCCTCTGGTCCCAGCTCTCGGCCAAGCCCGCTGGCCTTCACACCACCGAAGGGGGAACCCAGATCCAGGTTGTAGAAGTTGACTCCGACCGACCCGGTGTGGATACGGCGCGCCAAGTCCATCCCGCGTTCATGGTCCCTGGTCCAGATGGTCCCGCCGAGACCGTATTCGGAGTCGTTCGCGAGCCGGACCGCGTCGTCCACGGTGTCGTAGGGCAGGACCACCAGGACCGGCCCGAAGATCTCTTCCCTGGCGAGCCGCGACCCCGGGTCTACATCGGCGAAGACCGTGGGCTCGACGAACCATCCACGATCCAGGTGGTCGGGTCGCCGACCGCCGGTCGCGACCCGACCACCCTCGGTGCGGCCCAGAGCGATGTAGTCCTCCACCCGTTCACGTTGCCGCGCCGATACCAGCGGCCCGACCCGAGTCGCGGGATCCGCAGGGTCGCCGACCGGCATACTCGCGGCGAGGTCGGCCACCGCGTCGACGACCTCCGCGTAGCGGCTGCGCGGCGCGAGAATGCGAGTGCTGAGATGGCAGGTCTGTCCATTGTTCAGCAGGCTCGCCCACGACAAGCCTCGTGCGACCACGGTCAGATCGGCGTCGTCGAGGACGATGGCGGCGCTTTTTCCACCGAGCTCGAGGGTGACCGGCCGCAACAGCCTGCCACACACCGCACCGATCTCGCGGCCGGCGGCGGTGGAGCCGGTGAAGGCTACCTTATCCACACCAGGATGCCCGACCAGATAAGCACCAGTCTCGCGACCCCCGGGGACGATATTGATGACGCCGGCCGGCAGTCCGGCCTCCGATGCGGCGTCGGCCAGCTGGAACGCATCCAGCGCTGTCTCCGGTGCAGGCTTGATCACCAAGGTGCACCCTGCCGCGAGTGCCGGGGCGACCTTGAACATCATCAATGATTGCGGGAAATTCCACGGGATGATGGCGGCGACCACACCTATGGGCTCCCGCCGGACCACAGTGACGCCGGGACCACCGATCGCTGTCCGGTGCTCTTCTACGGGAGTGCGTCGCGCCAGGTCCGCGTAGTACCGGAGCGTCGCGGCGGGTCCGTGTCCCTCCGCGGCGCGCGCGATCGTCATCGGCATGCCGATCTCTCCGGTCACAAGGGCCGCAGTCGCGTTCGCTCTCGCCTCCAATGCAGCGGCGAGTGCGAGCATGGCGTCCGCTCGCTCATCGGGCCCATAGGCGGCCCACGACGAATCGGTGAGAGCGGTGCGGGCTGCGCTCACCGCTGCGTCGATGTCGGCGGGGGTGCCATGCGGGGCGGTTCCGAACGGTTCCTCGGTCGTCGGGGAAACCACCGTAATCGTCGATGGCGAAGCTGCGGCGACCCATTGGCCATCGATGAACAAAGCGTCGCGTGTATGGGACATCGCTTATTCTCCTTGCGGGATCAGGACCGGCTTGATGGTGGTGCCGTTCGCGGCGTGACGTTCGGCCTCGTTGATGGCGCTCAATGGGTAGGTGCGGATCAGCTTGTCGAATGGGAACTTGTCTTGCCGCCAGAGCTCGATCAGCTGGGGCACGAGCAGCTGAGGTACCGCATCACCCTCGAGGATGCCCATCAGGTTCTTTCCACCGGCGAGCGCTGAGGGGCCGAAGACGAGCTCGCGCGACCCGGCGCCGACCAATCCGAGGGTCCCGGTGGGCCGCAACGCATCGACCGCGTCGGCGATGACCGCCGGAACGCCCGTGGTGTCGAGTGCGTATTGCACTCCCCCGCGGCTCAGCTTGCGGATCTGCTTGGCGAGTTCGGCAGAATCGCCGCGCACAGCGTGTGTGGCACCCAGTTCTCGCGCGAGGGCGAGACGTGACTCGTGCAGGTCTACCGCCACGATCGCGGCAGCCCCGGCCACGTGTGCGGCCATGATCGCCGCCAGCCCGACTCCGCCCGCGCCGAAGACCGCCACGCTGCTCCCAGCTTCGACGCCGAGCGCGATCAGTATCGACCCTGCTCCCGTCTGAATCCCGCACCCTAGTGGCCCCAGCAGGTGCAGTGGGAGGTCCTTGTCGACGACCACCGCGTTGCGTGCTTCGGCGATGGCGTGGGTGGCGAACGACGACTGCCCGAACCAACGGGACGCGAGTGGCACTCCCTCAGCGTCGGTGACCAGGCTCGGCGCGAGCAGCGTCCGGCCGGTGAGATTCCGTGCGAAGAATGTCTCGCAGTACGCCGGATGCCCGCTGATGCAGTTCTGGCAGCGCCCGCACGAGTCGAAGCTCAACACCACATGGGCGCCTAGTGAAATATCGTCCACCCCGGGCCCGACCGCGGTGACCACCCCAGCTCCCTCGTGACCGGCGATCAGAGGCAGGGATGCCGGGAATCCGTCCTGCCTAGGCAGCACATCGGTGTGGCAGAACCCGGTTCCCGCGATCTCGACCAGCACTTGACCCGGCCCCGGCTCGGCGAATTGCACCGGTTCGAGAGCGAAGGGGGCCGTTCGGTGACGTAGCACCGCAGCGTGACCCTCCATAGGACACCTCCCTAATTGACCGCACGTACGGTCACAGAGTACCGTCTGGACAACACCTCGCAACGGCCTGGTCGGCCTAACGCTCAGGAGGATTACGTGGTCACTGCACAGCTGAACGCCCCCGCCGCATTGTTCGAGCGGCGCGGCCCCATCGCGCTCATCACGCTCAACCGGCCTCATGCGATGAACGCCGTCAACGCAGCGGTTTCCACTGCCGTCGGCGCGGCCCTTGCCGAGTTCGCCGCCGATCCATCGCTGCGGGTCTGTGTGATCACCGGTGCGGGTAAGGCCTTTTGCGCTGGCGCAGACCTTAAGGAGCTGGCGGCCGGACGTCCGATCCTCGACCCCGACCACCCCGAACGTGGCTTTGCCGGAATTGTGCGCCACTTCGTTGACAAACCACTGGTCGCAGCAGTGAATGGCTTCGCGCTGGGCGGTGGCACCGAGATCTTGCTGGCGTGCGACTTGGCTGTCATGAGCACGGCCGCGTACCTCGGTCTCCCGGAAGTGAAGCGGGGACTGGTGGCCGCAGCCGGAGGTTTACTGCGGCTACACCGACAGATTCCACCGAAGGTCGCCGCAGAAGCGGTATTCACCGGCAGATCCATCGACGCGGAGGAGGCGCTGCGCTGGGGGCTGGTCAACCAGGTGGTGCTGCCGAACGAGGTGTTGGACAGCGCGCTGTTCCTGGCCGAACAGATCGCATTCAACGCGCCGCTCGCTACCCGTGCGAGTAAACGGATCATGGCGCGCAGTGCCGAAGTCGGATCCGAATGGAACGCCGCCGCGTGGGAGATGAACGAACAGGAATTCCGCGCGGTCCGCTCGAGTCGAGACGCACATGAAGGAGCCACCGCCTTCGCCGAAAAGCGAACTCCACAGTGGACGGGTGCTTGACCGATGGATGCCCGCATCAGCAGCCCACCAGTGCGTTTCCACCACCTGGCGTCCGGTTTTCACGGTTTCGAAGAGGAGTAGTTGTGTCTGTGCAGTTCGAGGTCGAACCCGCTGTCGCGGGAATCGTCCGCCGCACCGAGGAACTCGTTCGTAATGTTGTCCTACCCGCTGAGACTGAGTGCGGTGGGTCCGCGCATAACGCGTCGGAAGGGTTGCGGCACGAACTGCAGGAGCACGACACCCAAGGAACACGCATCTCATGACCGAGCGGACCGCAATCATTACAGGCGCTTCCCGCGGTATCGGCCTCGAGATCGCCAGACGGCTCGCCGCCGAGGGCTACTCGCTTACGCTGTCCGCCCGTCACGAAGCAGGTCTTCGCAATGCTGCCCAACAGATCGTGACGGAGACCGGTGTCGAGGTCGACACCGTGGTGGCGAACCTGGCGATCGAGGACGACGTCCGCACTTTGGTTGCGGCGCATGCCGCGCGAAACGGCCGCCTCGACCTGCTCGTGCTCAATGGCGGAGTCGGCGCGGAGGGCCCCCTTGCCGAGATGCGAATGAATACCTATGACCTGCTGTTCGCGGTCAACCTGCGTGCACAGTTTCTGCTGATCCAGCAGTGCTTGCCTCTACTACGGAAAGCGGCTGCGCTGGAACCGGCGACAGGTGCCAAGGTCGTGGCACTGGCATCCATCACCGGGGTGGCCGGAGAACCCAACCTCGCCGCTTACGGTGCCAGCAAGGCCGGCCTGATCTCGTTGTGCGAAACGGTGACGCTCGAAGAATCCGGAAAGGGTGTGACCGCGACGGCCCTCTCCCCCGGCTACGTCGACACCGACATGACCGCGTGGAAACGAGAATCACTGGGCCGTGCCGCCATGCTCACCACTGGTGACGTCGCCGAGCTCGTGCTGGCAGTTACGCGCTTGTCCGCGCATGCCGTGGTGCCCAACATCGTGCTCACCCGAGCAGGCGCGCAGATATGGCGCGCCTGACGCGAAGTGCAGCGAATCCGCAGTGACCTCTACCCCGCGTGGCATGACAGTTCGGGGCCGTTGTCACTGTGCAGCGCCGTGGGGTATCCACGGCCTGTGGCGGTGCGGTCGAGTTCGTCGATGAGCCGGTCGGCGGTGATGGAGCGTTCGACCAGTCCGCCCAGGCATTCGCGGGTGTGCTCAGCAACGATGGACACGATCTTGACCGGACGGCCGTCATCGGTGGCGTCGAACTGGAAATCGACTTGGCGAAAGTGGTCTTCACCTTGTCCTTGTAGGTCTCAACCGTGCAAATCAGACCAGAGTGCGAGAACTTCGGGACGCCGTCCGGATTCGACGCCTTGCGCCACTTGGCTTCCTCGATAATTTTCGGGATCGGCCTGGATGATGAGCGCCCGCACACGGTTGACGATGTCAGCTCACCAGTCAGTCGTTACGAGACACGACTGTACATTCATCTCGTCGAACTGAGGTGGGACGAATGCACGGGAATCCCTCGGGACAGGGCCGGTTGCGCGCCCTGCGCCGAGGGTGGGGTGGGCGTTATCGCGGGGTACGGGTATCGCCGCGGGCGATCTTGGCGATGGCAAGGAATGCGGCGGTGACGACGGTGAAGATGCCGACAGTCATCGCCGTCTCGTTGATTGCCGTGAGGTCCCAGGTGACTCCGGCAGCGTCGGTGGTGGTGCCGGCGCTTGTGGTGAAGAAGGTGGGGATGGTGGTCAGCCCGGTCGCCGCGTATAGCAGAACGGGCTGCAGGAGTGAACCGGGCGTGACGGTGGCGCTGGGGTTCGCCGCGCGGGAGAGCAGCACCGCGAAGATCTGGAGGAAGGTGTAGGTGCACAGCCACCAGCCGAGGTAGTTGGTGTACGGGACACCAAAGACACCGCCGCCGTGCTCCCAGATCCAAGTGTGGCCAACGGTGGAGGCCTGCGCGTCGATGGTGACGTCGAACATGGTCATCAAGGCGGCGGCGAGGGCGGGGAGCGCGAAAGTGTTGAACCGGCCGGTGCGCTCATGCCAGTTCAGCCGCTCATCGGCGCGGTCCAGCAGCGTCGAGGCGGTTAGCCACGAGATGTAACCCAGGCCGAAGTAGGTAAACGGGATCGTGATCGGCACGAGGAATAGCTTGAGGCCGCCGGTGTAGTGGTAGTGCCCGAATGGAAACCCGGTGACGATGCTGAGATTTTCGTAAGCGTTGCTGACCAGAAAGGTCACGATGAAGAAGGTCAGGAACCGGCGCCAGCCGTATCGGCGGGTGCCGTGGATGACCGCGAAGGGGACCGTCAGCAACAGGCAGGCCAGGATAGGGCTTCCGAGTCCGGCGAGAGGGATCAACAGGGCTGCCGCCAGGCTGGCGAAGACCAGGACCCACTGGGCGATGGTGATGGCGCGATCGCGGCTGTCGGGCTCAGCCGTGGACGTTTTGGCTCGTTGTTCAGGATGTGTGCCGGTGATGGTCATGGTTGTCGGTCTCGCTTTCTGGCGTAGAGGTTCTGGAAGGGGGGGTCAGGGCGGGCAGCATGACGGCGTCGATCAGTTCCTCGATCAGTGCTGTGTCAGGTGGCGCATGGCCCAGGACGGCGAAGCTGATGATCACCGCGGCCGGTAGCCGGGGAATCAGCGTGCCCCCGTCGTTGATGAATTCCCCCCGCCGCGCCGCACGCTCGGTGAGCGTGGTCCACGTGCTCGAGGCGAGGTGCTCCACGGCGGCGGTGAGCCGCTGCGCGGGCTCCGGGGTGGTGGCGGCTGCCAGCATCAGCGCCGCCAAGATCCTGGTGCGCTTGGGGGTCAGGGCGTCCGCGATGAGCCGCGCCAAGGCAACCAGGTCCGCTCGCAAGCTGCCCAGGTCCGGCGGTTCCGACGGGAGGCGGGCCAATTCGTAGTCCACGGCGGCGACAACCAGTTCGGTCTTGCCCGGGAACCGACGGTAGATGGACGGCGTTGTGGACGACGCCCGACGCGCCACGTCCGCCACCGACAGCGCGTCGAACCCGACCTCGGCTAACGCATCAACGGTCGCTTCCAGGACCGCGCGGTCAATCTCTTTACTAGGGGGCCGGCCCACCGGCCGCGCCATGCTTGCCTTCGCCACATTAATTACGATATAGGACCATAATTAAACTGGCAAGGTCGGCAACAGTGCGACGCAGTGACCTCGGGCGCTCTCAGCAGGGACCGACCCCTCGAAACCGTGGGTTGCCGGATCCGATAAGCGACTTTCTGATAGCTCGGTCGCCGCCGTCCTGCGGGGATACGCTGTTGTTGACGAAGTCAACCCGCATGGTTCGGGGTCGCATGGTCCGAACTGTGACGCTCCGACGGAATGCGCGGCATTCGGCAATACCGGATGTTTCGAGTCGCACGGTGTCTCGCTGATTGGACGCGCGCTCCGCGAGCGACGGCGCGGATGTCTGGCGTACAGGGAACCGTCGGTAAGCGAACCCCTGTCGCACTGAGCCGATTTCTGCGTCGGCTAGGCGATGACCACTGAAGGGCGGTGGCGGCGCATTGCTTCCAGGACGGTCTCCAGGGGGACAGGCAGGGTCAGTGCGGAGATCGTGGCGGGGCTGTAGCCGGATGCGCGCATGAATCGACTGGTCGTTCGGACGAACCACGGTAGTTGCGCAAGGTACGTATCCGGTTGATGCAGAAGGAATTCGAGGATCCGTTGCCCATGCATGCGGTTGAGGCGGATGCTGTCGATGTCCGTCCACAGAATGCGACCCTGGTCGAAGTGTTCGATCCCGTCGGCGGTGATGATCAGTTCCGGGCGTCGCCTGATCAACCGAGGAACACCGAGGTACATGAAGAAACAGGAGCACGCCACGCCGACGGCACCGAGGACGCCTAGCGCGAACGAGACGTCGTTGATGGTCGGCAGGACGACGGCCAGGGGCACGACCGAGATCAAGACAAGCAGAAGTGCGCGCCATCTGGGTGCGTAGTACCGGGTGGTAGGTAAGTCATCGATGTCCACGAGCGCTGAGAATAGTAGACCTTTGGTGCAGTCGAACCTGTCCGGATATACGCCGACCTGCGATCCGATATATCGATTACCTGAAAACCGATGACTTCGGCGCAATATGCCCCGCGACGCGGATACCCCGAGCACGGGCTACCCGGTCGTGTCGTTTCGAACCACGGGCGGGACGGCGAAAGTGCCTGCAGACTCCGTCCCCCTCTGTCGGCACAGCTCCCCCTCCCTGGACCGAGCACCGCCAACAGCGAACGTCCGGAAATCTCGATGATCGGATGTTTATTTCGGCTACTCACACTCGAAACGTGGAGGGTGTCGGCCGAGGCAGGTGAGCCTCACGGCGGGAGGTGGTTTCACGGCAGAGCGCGAGCAGCTACGCTGCCTGCGCCTGCGGCGCCGAGGAACTGCTCATTGCCACGCCCTGAATCGATTGGCGATGGAACCGCCTTCGCGGCTGAGCAGCTCGCCGGGTTGGCCTCGATTTGGTGGTAATGATCGTGGATGCGGGGGCTTACATCGAAGTTGGCATCCAGTCGTTGTCGGCCGGATTGCCGGCCGGGTGGCGTGCGAGGAAATGCTGTCGCGCACAATCTGACATGCCCGCACGAGTCGCGGGACGTGCCGACCGTGGAAGGAGCTGCCGATGGGTTCGCGTGTACCGAGTCAGTGGGAGGAGATCACCGCTGCCGATCCGACGCATTCGGCGCGGTATGTGGAGCGGTTCCGGGATCTGGCGGCCGAGGGGCGGGATATCTTCGGCGAGGCGCGGATGGTCGATGCGATGCTCGAGCGGGGCGCGCGGGTGCTGGATGCCGGGTGCGGTGCTGGGCGGCTGGGCGGATACCTGCACCGGGCGGGGCATGAGGTGGTGGGTGTGGATGTGGACCCGGTGCTGATCGCGGCGGCCGAACTCGACTACCCGGGGCCGCGCTGGTTGGTCGGCGACTTGACCCTGCTGGATCTGCCGGGGCGCGGGGTGAGCATGGCGTTCGATGTGGTGCTGTGCGCGGGGAATGTGATGGGATTCGTGGCCGAATCCACCCGGCGCGAGGTCCTGGCCGGGTTCGCCCGGCATATCGTGCCGGACGGGCGAGTAGTCGTTGGATTCGGCAGCGGCCGTGGCTACGAGTTCGACGTCTTCTTGGCTGACGCCGAATCCGCGGGTCTGGGTGTGGAAGTGCTGCTGTCGAGCTGGGATCTTCGCCCATTCACCGCGGAGTCCGATTTTCTGGTGGCGGTGTTTTCCCCCGTCACCTGAGTCGACCGGATTCGAATCAGTGCACGATCTGCGAGGAGACATGCTGGCCCTGGTGGCCGAAAGTTTTCCACCACCGCACACCTGATCGAAATGGCCTATGCCGCAGTTATCGCGACTCGCGGCGGTCTCCCGATCGAGCGCGTCGACACCGCTGCCGAGCGCAGTCGCGTGCCGATAGGATTGCCGCTGCCGCCCGGCGACCAGTCCCCGACCTCACCCACAACCGTGGAGGTGCCCCGGAATGAGCAGCAGTCCAGGCACTCTCGTCATCGCTGGATAAACGGCCCTGGCTGCCCATCTTCTCGACGCCGCGATCCGCGCCGAGCTGGCCCAGCTCGGCGACTCCGATCGCTACACAGCCCTTTTCGTCTACGACACCGACTTCTCGGGCCGAGTCGGCCGCTGGACGCTGTTCGGCACCGACGCCGAGTACGCGCGCATGCTGTGCACACAGATCGACCAGCTCGAGGTGGCCACCGATGTCCTGCGCGAGAAATTCCCGGCCTGCTAACCCGGCTGGGTGATCACCACCGATCCCCTCTCCCTCACCGACCACTGAAGGGTTGCGTACGTAAGCGCACGCCCTGCGACCGACGATCCGCTGGCAACGATGTTGAGCGGCCGAGTAAGCAATCTACTCGCCCGCAACGGAATCACGACCCTCGCCGACCTGTTGCTCTGCCGACGGATCGACCTCGCCGCCTTCCCTCTCGTAGGCGCCGGGACTCTCGGCGAGATCGCCGCCGCCCTGAGCGACCGCGGCCTAGCCTTGCTACCTGATCACGGCTCCGAGTTCCGGCCATCACTGCACGACCAGCTACGCGTCGCCCTCGAACACCGAGTCGTCTTGATCGCGCTGATCGCCCGCATCCGCGCCGCGGATACCCCCGAGATCCGGGACGACATCGACACCACGCTGGCTCGCCTCGGTGCCACGCTCTGACCAGCACCAATGACATGTCCCGGCCACGAGCACCGCCCCAACGTTGCGAAGGCCTCCGCCATCGAAGGTCGCATCACAGAACTGGTGAATCGTCGCGGCTAGGGCGTGTGTCGACGTGGTTGGGCACGGTCTCGTGCAGCGATGATCTGCATATCGGGGCAATGCATCCTCAAAGCTCGCTTAACGGCTCAACATTTGCGCTCCGGGAAGGCGCGCGCACTGTGCGTATTCGCACCGGGTACTCGCTGCGGCTCGAGCTACCGGCTGTGCGCCGGAGCGGGTACTGCGAGTTCGAATTACTACCCTTCACCGGTGGCACCCGGCAGCGAGGTGAGTTGGCTGCCATCCGGCTACCGTTGAGTCGCATGACGCACACAGAGATCGAAATCACCGCGGAGTTGGTGCGGGATCTGCTGCGTGACCAGCACCCCGACCTGGCCGAGCACCCTGTGCGGCTCGGCGCGCGTGGCTGGGACAACCAGCTGTGGCGGCTCGGCGACGACCTCGCCGTCCGCTTGCCCTGGGCGACGGAATCCGCAGATGCGTTGCTGCGCAAGGAATACACCTGGCTGCCCGCTCTCGCCCGGCGTCTTCCGCTGGCGGTTCCTGTTCCGCACCGCTTCGGTGAGCCCTCCGAACGGTTTCGGCGGCCGTGGATCGTCACCACCTGGGTACCGGGCGAGCCTGCCGACCGAGCCCCCGTCACCCACGCAGCGGAGGCGGCCACAACCCTGGCCGCCTTCCTGACCGCACTTCACCAACCCGCCCCCGAACAGGCACCTCTCGGCCGCGACCGCGGAGGGCCGCTGGCTCGCTGTTCCGACAGGTTCGCCGAGCAGCTTGCAGCGGCCACCGAGCTGGGGCTGATCTCCGAGCCCGATGCCGTCCGCGCGGTCTGGGAAGACGCCGTCGCCGCGCCCGTTTGGGCCGGCCCGGCGCTGTGGCTGCACGGTGACCTGCATCCGGCCAACGTCCTGACCGCGAATGGTGCGATCTGCGGCGTGATCGACTTCGGTGACATCTTCGCCGGCGATCCGGCTTTCGATCTCGCTGCCGCGTGGATTCTGCTGCCCGACGGTGCCACCGACCGCTTCCATGACGCCTACCAGTCAGTCGCCCTGGACGCGGCGACTCTGCAACGCGCCCGCGGATACGCGGTACTGCGCGCCTTCGCCGGCATCTTTATCGGAGACGCCGGGGTCCACGGCCGTCCTAGTGGCAAGCCGACATGGGGTCCACCGGCCCAGGCCGCACTGCGACGCCTCATCGCCACTCAGCGATGATGAAACCCGGTTCCCCAACGCCTCAGAAGACCGGGGACGTATCGCGCAGGATTCGAACAATTATCGCCGCCGGGTCGTCTGTTGCCGCGATGTCAGCGGTCCAAACTGGGGTTCGTCGCCAGCGGTCGAACGCCAGCTCGCCCCGCCGGTCCCGAACGGATCCATGCGGGTGTGCAGGTGCGGTCTGTGTCGATGTAGTCCTCGCCGGTGCGTTCGGCGACGAGCAACCAGAAGCTTTCCGAACTGAGCAGGTGCAGGCTGGTTCGACCTCTCCAACGAGTCGCGCCCGCCGAATCCCTAGTGCAGCGGTTCCTGAGCAACCCGCCGAGCATCCACCTCAGGTCGGCGGGCAGCGCCCGAACAGGTATCACTCGAGGTCGGAGACTCCTCACCCCGCCTATGCGGTACGGCGCAGCCCGGCGAGCACCCGCTTCAGGTCAGCAGCCGATACCTGGTAGTCGTCCCCGACCTCGGCCAAGCCCTCATCGACCCAGCCCCGGATAAGTTCGGCGAGGTCGATGCCACGCTTGCGCGCCTCCGCTTCGGCCAGCTTCCTCTGGCGCAACCTCAGCCGCACCGTGGTCACCACGAACGAGTCGTCGTCGGCAGTGGAAGGCAGCACCGCGTCGGCATCCACCGTCTCACCGAACACCAGCTCTCCCGCCTCGGCGGCCGCAGCCAGCTCCTCGCCCTCGAGCAGGGCCTTCGTGTCCTTGTCCTGTGCGCTCATTGGTTGTTCTCCCACTCCTCGAACGCGGCTTGCTGCTGCGGAGTCATCGGCGCGGCGTAGGTGATCTGGTGATCCCAGCCGTCCAGCGGCCGCAGGACGACCAGGATCGGCGTGCCCGCCGGTGTGCGGGTCCAGACCGCCAGCCCGCGCGCACCGGACTTCGTCTCGACCCGCTGTACCCATCGACGCCGCGCGTCCAGTAGCGCCGCGATCACCTCATCGGTGCCCAGACCCTGCAGACGGCTGATCGCCGATGGCAGCCATTCATAACCCACGGGTAGAGAATACACCGAGCATCTCCGCAGATCAGCGGGTATGGAAGAACTGTTTCACGAAGGCTGGATCACTAGAACTAGCGGTCGATGACGTGATCACCGAGGACGGCCAGATCTTCCTCCTGCTCCGAGAGCCGCCATCCCCGGTCCCTGAGCTGTCGGCCGCACTATGGGTCCGGAAAAGGACACTCAAACTGGGTATCTTCGATCCATTGACTCGATCGGCAAGCCGCGCCGCCGTGGCAGCCGCCTGCCGCGCCAGCGTGACGATTCCGGCATAGGTACTCTCCCCCACGGTCGCGGAGGCCCGGATATCGACGACGGCACCGGCATTGACCACGCCGCTGCGTACCTCGGTGCTCGCGCGGCGCGCGACCGGGACCGATTCCCCGGTCAGCGCCGACTCGTCGAAAACCCCTGCTGTGGTGAGCACTCCGTCGACGGGCACCGTCTCACCGGGCAGTACGACCACGACATCACCCGGTGAAATTTCGGTGGCCGCCACGGTTTCGATGCCGCTGGCATGCCGCCGATGCGCCTGTACCGGTGCGCGCCTCAATAACGCGGATAGGTCGCGCCCGGCTCGGCGGCTGGCGTACGCCTCCAGTACCCGGCCGGTGGCCACCATCAACGCGATCAGTGCGCCCGCGAAATACTCGCTGACCGCGGCGGCACCCACCAGTGCCACCAGCGCGAGCAGATCGGCGCCGTAGCGTCCGCGCCGAAGATCCTGGAAAACCCACACTGCCGCGGGCACGAGCGCGATCGCTGTGGCCGCGAGCCACAGCACATCGGCGACAGCTCCGCTGAACGGACGTGCGACCAGTCCGGCCGCACCCAATACGCCGATCACGGCGACGAGGATCGCCTCACGAAACACCCTCCGCGCCGGTGTCTTCGACGTGCTCTCTGCCGTGTTCATGACGTCTTCTCGATCTCGAATCCCGGTGCCGGAGTACTGATCCGGGTACTGCCTGTGCGCGAGAAGTGCTTCTGCAAAGTGTCGGCAGCCACAACGGCGGGTATAGCGGACAGCGCGGCGAGCGCGGCGGTTCCGGTCGGGCCGGTTTGGTCGAGTAGGTGGGCGAGCGGTGGGATGTACAGGAATGCGGCGAGCATGCCGAGTTCGGCGAGGACGGCCCACAGCAGCAGCCGGTTGGTGCCCAGCGACATCCGCCATACCGGCCGGACTGTGCTGCGGCAGGCGGAAGCGTTTGCCACCTGGCCCAGGACGATCGCCGTGAATGCGGCGCCGGAGCCGGCCGCCAGCACGGGCCCGGTGGGGAACGACTCGCCCGGTCGCCAGCCGGCGGCCAGGAACGAGACGACGAACACGGCCAGGCTGATCGCCGCCTCCACCGGGCCGAGGACGCCGAACGCGCGGGCGAACAGCTTCCGGTCGAGCAGATGGCCCCGCGCCGGCGGCCGGTCGAGCACATGCCGTGCCGGCGGCTCGGCCCCAAGCGCCAATGCGGGCAGCACATCGGTGCCGATATCTAGGGCCAGCACCTGCAGCACGCCGATGGCGAGCGGAAATGTGCCACCGGACAATGCCCAGACCACGAACGGGGCCAGTTCGGCGACGTTGTCGGTGAGATGGTAGGTGAGGAACCGGCGGATGTTGGCGAACGTGGCTCTGCCCTGTTCGACGGCGGCCACAATGGTGCCGAAATCGTCGTCGAGCAACACCAGGTCCGACGCTTCGCGCGCCACATCGGTTCCGGACTTGCCCATCGCGACGCCGATGGCGGCCTCGCGTAGCGCGGGTGCGTCGTTGACGCCGTCGCCGGTCATCGCGACGACATGGCCGCGCGTTTGCAGGGCCCGGGCGATACGGAGTTTGTCCTCCGGCGTAACCCGTGCGACGACGGCGGCGTCCCGGTCCAGCAACTCCCCCAACTCCTCTGGTGCACTGGGCAGCTCGTGACCAGTGAACACCGGGGTTGCAGGACCGCCCAGACCTACCTCACGTGCGATCGCCCGGGCAGTCTCCGGATGGTCGCCGGTGATCATGACGACCTGGATACCGGCGCGGCGGCATGCGGCCAACGCGGCGGCCGCGCCCCGGCGCGGCGGATCCTCCAGTGCGACCAGCCCCAGCAGAGTCAGTTCGGCTTCCGCCTCGTCCGCCGTCGTGGGCAGGGGGCCGGTGAGCTGCCGGGCAGCCACCGCGATCACCCGCAACCCACGCCCGGCCAGCCGGTGCAGCGCGTCGGTCGCCTGCGGTTGCGGCAGGCAGCGGGAGAAGATCGCATCAGGTGCGCCTTTGACCAGTACGCGGTCGTCGACGACGACCGCCATCCGGCGCCGCCGCGCGTCGAACGGGAATCGGGCGCGTTCGGGATGCGTACCGGCGTCCTCGTCGACACCGGCGCGACCGGCGAGGACGTCCAACGCCGCCTCCATCGGATCCCCCTGCGCGACCCACTCTCCGTTTCGGTGCGCCACTCGCCCCGAGGAGCAGCGGCGGGCCGCCCGAGCCAGCTCCCGCAGCGAATCCAGGCCATCGGGCGGCGTGCAGATCACCTCACCGGTCGGTTGGTAGCCGTCTCCGGCGATCGTCGCCGCCCCGCCCGGCATCCAGACCTCGACCACCGACATCTCGTTCTGGGTGAGGGTTCCGGTCTTGTCGGTGCAGATGAGCGTGGTGGAGCCGAGCGTCTCCACAGCCTCGAGATGGCGGACCAGCGCATGCCGTTCGGCCATCCGCTGCGCGCCCATGGCCAGTGACAGCGTGACGGTCGGCAGCAGCCCGCAGGGCACGACGGCCACGGTGACGCCGACTGCGAACAGAAACCCGTCGGAGGCGGGGGTGCCGACCAGTAGCGCCAGCGAGAAGAACACGACACCCACGACGATCGCGACGGCGGCGATGATCCGCGAGATCCGATCCAGTTCCCGCCGCAGCGGGGTGAGCGCCGGGTGCTGCGCCTGGGTGAGTTTCGCGATACCTGCCAGCCGGGTCCGCTCCCCGATCGCCACCACTGTTGCCTGGGCTTCGCCTTCGACGATGAAACATCCCGCATACACCTCGTCTCCCGTAACGGGATGTTCCGGCACACTTTCACCGGTGAGCGCCGAGGTGTCCACGGCCAGCGCATGTACCCGATCCAGGCGCAGATCCGCCGAGATGCGGTCGCCCTCGGCGAGTAAGACCACGTCGTCGGTGACGAGTTGGTCGGCGGGCACCTGGACGACGGTCGCGTCGCGCACCACGGTGACCTTGCGGGGCAGTAGGTTACGCAACCGCTCGGCGGCATGCTCGGCCCGCTGCTCCTGCACGAATGCGAAAAGCCCGTTCAGCACCACCACGACGAACACCGCGATGCCCAACTGCGGCATCCCGGCCACGAATGCCAGCGCGCCGGCCACCCAGAACAGCAGGGCGAAGAAGTGCACCATCTCGCCCGCGAACCGCCGCCACGCGGGAGTCGCGTGCCGCACAGGCAGCGCGTTGAGACCCTCCAGCCCTTGTCGGCGGGCCACTTCGGTGGCGGTCAGCCCGCGTCGTCCGGTAGCCAGATCGACGGCGCTCATGCCAGCGCCTCGCCGCCGCGCGGTTCCGGCAAGGCCGCGATCGCGGCCGCCGCTGTCCGCCCGCTCATGAGCACACCCGCCAGGCGATCATCTAGGCCCCGATCCTGCGATGGGTCTTCCGATGATGGTGATCGGGATGATGGCGCGTCCACCAGACCGCGATCAGGAGCGCGACCATACACAACGCCGCGGCGACCACGATGCCAACGACTACGACCGCGATCACTTCACCGGTAGCCATACCTGTTACATCCTTCGTGCCGCGCAGCGTCGACCACCAGCGCGTGCGGTGGTACTCCGATCCGAGTCTGCGCCGCCCCGGGAGCCGCCGCGCGGGGCAAAAGAATGCGAAGACCAGGACTTTTGCCACTTTATGTGTGACTTGCAGCGGAAGATGGCGGTGTTCTCGCACTGTCAGGTGGCGCCGATGGAGGCGTCGAGCCCCTATGCCCCTGAGACGCAGGGTATTCGAGCGTCCCATTCATGCCGGATTGAGAGCGCTGGTGCAGTCATAGACAGGTCGCGAGCGATTCGAAGGCGCTGTGCAGGTCGGATCCGGCGAAGATTCGGGGTTCCGTGTCCGGCGCGGTGGGTTGTCGGACGGTGTAGTAATCAGCCAGATACCGCAGATCGCCCCACGGTTCCTGCGCGTGAACGCGGTCCAGAACCCGCTCACATCGGAGGCATTCGATCCATGGGACGACGAGCAGCCCCGTCAAAGCGGAGTCGGTGATGCCGAGTCGGCCTGGCTCGACCGGCGACGAAGTCTCGTCGGACAGCAGTCGCAGCGAAGCCTCATCATCGGATTCTGGTGCACACGCGATGATTTCGTCGTGCCGCGCCAGTCGTTCGCCCCATTGCTCGGCCAGCACTTCGATCTCGGCACGCGTACGGTCGCTGATAGGCACCTGGTGCTCGATCAGCTGTTGCATCAAGAACCACAATCCGGCTTCCTGCCGACCGGCCGCGCGGCAGTCGCGAAAGTTATCGCCGGCTTCAGCGGGCAACAGGAGAGCCAGTCGTTCCCAAAGGTCCACTTCGTAGGCCTCGTAACGACTCTCGCCCTCCACCAACGCGACACTACCGGGCGGAAGGTCTGCACAAGTTCACATGCCCACACCTCGCCCGACAACCCACGCTCAGACCGCCTGGTGCACGGCATCGTGTCTTGGTAACGAGCGTTCCTGATCCAGACGGCCAGCGTGGATTGCCGCTGGTCGCGCTGATCCCCCGCCGACGCCGTGCGGCGCCAGCGGGGATCGCGTGCGGCTCACACCGCTTTGCGTAGCCCGGCGTCGACGAGCACGTCGGTCCCTGTCGTGCTCGCCGAGCGAGGAGAGCAGAGCAGCACGACCATATCGGCGATCTCCTGCGGTTCGATGAGCCGCCCCGTGGTCAGCTGCATCATGTCCGCCGCACCGCTGCGCAGCACAGTGTCGCGATCCGAGCCGGTCGCTGCAGCGAGGACGTCCGCAGCGCCGCCTTCCTCGGTCCACCACGGTGTGACGACCGGTCCGGGGGACACCGTGTTCACCCGGATGCCCTGCGGCCCGAATTCCTCGGACAGTGCCTTGGTGAGGTTGGCGATCCCGGCTTTCGCCACCCCGTAGTCGACGTTGATATTGCTCGGCACGTGGGCGAGCGTGGAGGAGATGTTGACGATGGCGCCGCCGCCGCGAGCCAGCATGAGCGGTATCGCGGCGCGAATCGCTCGCACGGTCGCCATGAGATTGAAGTCCAGCATGGCATGCCAGTCGGCATCGTCGAGCGCGTTGAACGAGAAGCGCGGCAGCACCGCGCCGGGCGGTGGCCCGCCCGCGTTGTTGACCAGGATGTCCACACCGCCGAAGGCGCGTTCAGCCGCGCCGACGGCTCGAGCCGGACCGTCCGCTGCGGTGAGGTCCATCGCAACGTGCACCAGCCGGTCGCCTTCGAGCTCGGCGAGTTCCGGGGTCGAGCGACGCGAAACCACCACGACCAGTGCGCCTTCCGCGTGAAGGGTGCGTGCGGTGGCCAGCCCGATTCCCTTCGACGCACCGGTGACCACCGCGACTCTGTTCTGCAACTGAAGATCCATGTAGCGAAGTCTGCTGCGGCAGCGGACGCGCCGCTGGCGGCTTCCGGTCGCGGCGTCCGGAAACCGAACGGGTACGTCGCTGGACTCAGGTCGGAGCAGTTCGGGAAGCGATGTGGGGGCGCAGGCACAGTGAACCCGAACGGCTCGGCTCATCCACGCCACCGATCAACTCGCTCAGGCGCTCATCTGAAAGCCTTGTCTCGGCATCCGCCGACGACCGCGACTCGGCATTATGGGGACGTTCCAGATACCCGCGGCTTCAGGCTGCGGACCTACATTCGCCTCATCAGCGCCACCTGACATCGCGAGAACACCGCCACCGAACACTGCGAGTCACACTTTATGACGCAGAGGTTTACTCCGCCCCGGAGCTGTGATCGACCGTGCCGGCCAGGCGGCGGGCGGCATCTTGGACCTCGGTGGTGAGCCGCCGCAGTTGCGGAGTGATCGCGGCGATCGGAGCGACAGGAGAGCGTAGGTCACGCGCCTTTTCCGGGAGCTGGGCGAGTCGATGGGAACTCGATGCGAGACGAAGGCGGCCACGTCATTCTCGTCCAGCCCGCCTGAGGCGACGATACGCACCTCGGGTATACCGGCGCGTTCGAGCATCCGGCGGGCGCCGAACGCCAGCGCGGCGAGGTCACCGCTGTCCAGCCGGATAGCAGCGTGGTGATGCAGACCGAGACGGTCGACGACCTCGATAGCGTGGGCGACGCCGCCGAGTGTGTCGTAGGTGTCGACCAAGAAGGTGGCCTGCCCGGGATGGTCGGCGACGAAGGCGTAGAAGGCGTCGAACTCGGTCGGGAAGGCCTCGATATAGGAGTGCGCCGTGGTTCCGGCCGGGCGCAGGCCGTACCGGCGGGCTGCCTCGACATTGCTCGTTGCCGCGAAGCCGACCGAGCCCGACAGACGGGCAGCGGCCAGTCCCGCCTCGATGCCCTGAGTACGGCGAAAGGCGAAGTCCACCAATTCGATACGGTCCGCCGCCGCGATGCGGCAGCGCGCTGCCTTGGTGGCGAGCGTCGTATGCACGCTGACCTGGTTGAGCAGATCGGTTCCGACCAGCTGCGCCTCGGCGATCGGCGCGGTCACCTCGAGGATGGGTTCGCCCGCGAGAACCATCCGTCCATCGGGGACGGCCCACACCTCACCGCTGAACCGGAGCGGGGTAAAGGACTCGATGCTGTCGTCGTCGAAGCCGATGGCGGCCAGGTACTCCAGAGCGGCTGGCGCGAAGCTGAACTGTTCGAGCCAATCCAGGCAATCGGCGACCCCGGCGGTAACGAGAAATCCGCGATTGGCGGGCAGGTTGCGGACGAACAAGCTGAAGGTAGCGGGCGTGATCATGCGCCTGCGCAGGTAGCTGGCCGCCATGTTCAGCTCATAGAGGTCGGTGAGCAATGCGCCGGGCATGTGTCGAGCATGTTCGCCTCAGTAGGTGCCGGTTGCAGAGGCGAAGGGGCTCACCCCTCGGCCGAGGCGGGCAGGCTGCGGATGACCAGGGCCGAAGATCCCCAGCGAAAAGAGTCGATCGGCCGATCCGGTCCGGGGACATCGGGCTCTAGGCGTGGGGTGGCCACCAGGACGACGCTGATGGCATGTCTCCCAAGAGCGATCCTCTGGCAGCGTCGGTGTACAACGCCCACGAATGGCTGAACGCGGTGGCCGGAAAAATCGGCACCGAGGACCCCGACTTCGTGCACCGGGTGGTGCGCACTTGGCTGCATGCCGTACGAGACCGCATCGGTGTCGTCGGCTCAGCCCATCTGACCGCGCAGCTGCCCGAGATTCTGCGCGGCATCTACTACGAAGGCTGGGTGCCGAGCCACACTCCCGTAGGGCATCGTGTCACACCCTTCCTGGACCAGTTCGCCAACGAAGCCGGCGTCACTCGCGACGAAGTACCCCGCCTCGCCGGCGCGGTCACCGACACGCTGACCGACCGGTTCTCCCCTGGGCAGCTCGACGGTGTCTTCGCCGTGCTGCCGGAGCGCCTACGAGCGGTGTTGCACGGCGAGAGCGCTGACCGGATCGCCGCCGCTGAGACCGTCACCGACCGGATCGACGAGCTGGAGCATCGACTGCTGTTGCTCGGCGACGCCATCGCGGTGCTCACTCGCGGCCTCGAACAACTGCCGATCGGTGACACCGGCGACGAACGCCGGACCACGGCCGCGCAGCAGGCCCACCGCATCCTCATGGCCGAGCATCTCACCACGGCATCCTCCGAGCAGCCGCAGTAGTCCCATCGGCATCGGCGCCTGCAGCCCGGAACCTCGCTACCTCGCCCCGAGAGGGTGTCATCATGCTCCATGCCTCGGCCACGCGAAACAACAACCGGATAACTGCCGCGCTCGAGCCGTTCGCGCAACTGCGCGAGACCCATACCGGCCTGGTGCTGCTCTGCGGGGACCGCGCCTACAAGGCGAAGAAACCAGTTGTCACCGACTTCCTCGACTTCGGTACGCCGGAGAACCGCGAGCTGGCGTGCGCCCGGGAACTCGAGTTGAATCAGCGCCTCGCGCCCGACGTCTACCTCGGTCTTGCTCATCTGACAGATCCAGAAGGCGGCGCCGATGAACCGATCATCGTGATGCGCCGGATGCCGGACTCACGGCGCCTGTCCACCATGCTCGCGGACCCGTCCCCGGAAGCGGCCGAATTGTCCGCGCTGGCAACAACTCTCGCACGATTTCACGCCACAGCCCGGCGCGGCGCCGATATCGACCGTGCCGGCGCACCGGCGCAGCTGCGGCGGCGCTGGCACGCTCTGCTGCGGCCCTTGCGTGAACACCCGCACGAATCGATCGATCCGTGCGGCCTGGCGCATTCCGAAGACCTCGCCATGCGCTACCTCGACGGTCGCACACCGCTGCTGACGGAACGGATCGCGGATGGCCGCATCGTCGACGGACACGGGGATCTGCTCGCGGAGGACATCTTCGTGCTCCCCGACGGCTTCCGGATCCTGGACTGCCTCGACTTCGATGACGAATTACGCTACGTCGACGGCCTCGATGACGCCGCGTTCCTCACTATGGACCTCGAATTCCTCGGTCACCCTGAGGAATCCGATTCATTCCTGAACGACTACCTGCGCGCGGCAGGCGATTCACCGCCGCCGTCGCTACGCCACCACTACATCGCCTATCGGGCAATGGTCCGCGCGAAGACCGATCGTGTCCGCGCGGGACAGGGCGATCCGGATGCGTCACGGCATGCCGAGCAGCACCTCGAGCTCGCGATACGCCATCTGGAACAGGGCGCCGTCCGGCTCGTGCTCGTCGGTGGTCTGCCCGGCACGGGAAAATCGACGGTCGCCGCCCGGCTGGCAGCCGCGACGGGAGCCGAGGTGATTTCCAGCGACAGCGTGCGCGCCACGCTGCGTGCCACCGGAGCGATCGCCGGAGCCGCAGGCACCTTCGGCGGCGGAGCCTATCGGCCCGCCGCGAAGACCCTGGTGTACGCGCATCTGCTGGACAGAGCTGGGGACCGGCTCGAGCACGGGGTTTCGGTGATACTCGACGCCAGCTGGACCGACGCGGACGAACGCGCCCTGGCCACCGCCCTGGTGGATCGGACGCGTGCCGATCTCGTGCCGTTGCGGTGTGTCTGTTCCCGGCCTCTCGCGGCAGAACGGATAGGCGCCAGGCCCCACGGTGATTCGGAAGCGACGCCTGCGATCGCGGACGCCTTGGCAGCCACGACATCGCCATGGCCCGAGGCCACCGTGCTCGACACCACGCGTCCGATCGACGACTCGGTCGCCACTGCGCTGCGTGCCTGGCACGACCGGGTCGCCCAGCTGGCTGCCGCCGTCAAGCGAGGGTGAGCGGCTCGCGCAGCGGCTGATCGCTATGGAGGCGGGCGGTGGCATCCGCCAGCAGCGGAGCGATGGAGCAGACCTCGATCGGCACGACAGGGTCATGTCCGATCCTGCTACCCGAGTACGGGATGGGAATAGGGGCATAGGCGTGTGGAACTCGGGTCTCGGAGCCGGATGCGATGACGGGCTGCCCTTCAGCGGGATGGATGACATTCCGCTCACCGTTCGTGCGCTAGATGTGTCGCGGCCGCGGCTCGCGCTGCTGAGCGGCATGTCGGCTCGACCGGGTCGCGCTCTCGGCCACGACTGGTGACAGATGACTCTCGTCCCGCCCGAACAGTGCTGTTCGGCCGTATCCCGATCGGTGTACGGCGCGCACAGTGAAACAACCGAACACCCCGAAGTGAAGGAGAGACTGCCGTGATGTTCTGGCACAGCAACGGAATGACCGGATGGGGATACGGTCTGATGACCATCAGCATGGTGATCTTCTGGGCGCTGGTGATCGGTGGCATCGTGGCACTGATCCGCTACACCGCGACCCCATCCCAGGGGCAGCCCACGGTGCCACCGCAGCAGGTGCTGGCCGACCGTTACGCCCGTGGCGAGATCGACGACGAGGAATACACCCGTCGATTGAGAACCCTCAACAGCGCCACATCCACCTGAGGTGTACCGGCATGGTTCGAAGGCAGTAGGCGATGGCCACCCGCGAATCCCACATGTCGCAATCCGACCTGTTCTCATGGAACATGGAACGCGATCCGGCGCTGCGCTCGACGATCGTCTCGATCCTGATTCTCGATACCGATCCGGATTGGGATCGTCTGGTGGAGACGATCGATCGCGGCACCCGTATCGTGCCGAGGTTGCGGCATCGGTTGGTCACCGCGCCGTTCGGTCTCGCGCCGCCGCGGTGGGTGCTCGATTCGGATTTCGACCTGTCCTGGCACCTGCGCCGTTCCGCGCTGCCGGCACCGGCGGACCTCTCCGCGGTACTCGAGTTCGCCCGAACCGAAGCGATGACCGCGTTCGATCCGGCCCGCCCACTATGGCGCTCGACTTTGCTCAGCGGCTTGAACGGCGCGGGATGCGCGCTGGTGATGACGGTGCACCATAGTCTCACCGATGGCATCGGTGGTATTCAGATCGCTACAGCGCTGCTCGATTTCGATCGAGCGGGCACCGACCGCAGCTATCCGCCCGAGCCGCCGCCGGACCGTGACGGCACGTTCCGCGACATCGTGGCGTGGAACTGGTCGGTCGGCTCGGATCTTCTTCGCGGCGGTATGCGGGCCACGCCGCGAACCGCGTGGCGGGCGGTCACTCATCCCGCGCGATCGGCGCGCGCTGGCGCCGCGCTGGCGACCTCGCTGGTCCGCTTGGCCCAGCCCGTCACCGCGACGCTATCGCCGGTGATGACCGAGCGCAGTCTCCGTCGCCGGCTGGCAGTGCTGGACGCTCCCGTCGAGCAGCTACGCAACGCCGCTCGGGCGGTTGGCTGCACCATGAACGACGCGTTCCTGACCGCGGTGGTCACCGGACTACGCATGTATCACGATCGGCACGGGGCGAGAGTCGACCAGCTGCGGGTGACCATGCCGATCAGCCTGCGCACAGCCGACGATCCACTCGGCGGCAACCGGATCACCCTGGCTCGTTTCGCGTTGCCGGCCGACATCCCCGACGCCGCAGGGCTGATGCGCGCCGTGGACGCCGCGGTCGCCGGTTGGCGCCGCGAGCCGGCGATACCGCTGTCCGGCGCCGTCGCCGCGGCGTTCAACCGGCTGCCGGCCGGATTGCTCACCGAGATGCTCAAACATATCGACTTCCTCGCGTCCAACGTCCCGGGTTCCCCGGTGCCTCTCTATATCGCCCGGGCGCGGATCGACCGAATGTACGCTTTCGGTCCCACCATCGGCACGGCCGTCAACGTAACCCTGACCTCGCATGCCGGAACCTGCTACGTCGCGATCAACGCGGATGCCGCCGCGATCCCCGACATCGCGATCTTGACCGACTGCCTCGCCGCCGGTTTCGCCGCCGTGCTCCGCCTCGGCGGCGAGGGCGCGTCAGAGGCCGGCGCCAACCTCCCCTCCGGAGCACCTCGATCGACACCAGTGTGATCGGTTCCGGGCAGCGAGCGTACGAGTGCGGCGGAGCAAAGGCGGCAAACCTTCGAGGTGCCGATGAAAGGCCCTGGCAGCGCCGGCAATCCAAACCGGAGAATGGAGCAATGAGAGAGTTCCTTGCTTACGGCGCAGCCCCCCTCACCGGGCTATGGAGCATTGCTCATGCGGTGCCGACACGCCAGGTCGTCGCAGGGTTCGAACCGATCACCCTCGACAACCGTCGAGCGATCCTCCAGGAATGGGTTGCCGAGTCGGTCGCATTGTGGGGCATCGCCCTCACCGTGGTCGCGGCCACTGTCGCAGGCAACGGCACCGATGTCACCGAGTGGGTGTACCGGATCGCGTCCGGCCCGCCGGCGCACCGCTCGGTCGATGTCGACCGCGCCCGCGTCCGGGGGCAGTTCGCCCTCGCTGCTGTACAGCGCGATCGGCTCGAAGAGCACAACCCGGGTCCGGATCCGGCAGCGCGGTCCACAGCATCCCGCGGGCGTCGGCCACTGTGGCCGGTAGGACATCCCGGTCACCCAGCCCGGATCCGCGGTACACCAGAGCACGTCGCCGGGCCGTAGATCCAGCGCGTAGCGGGCCCCCGCCGGGCAGCCCCGACAAGTCGAATCGCGCCGCTGTCCAGTCGAATGCCTGGCGAGACATCCGATAGTCGGTCAGATTGGCTCCGGCACGCTCGGACGCGGACTTCTCGATCGGTTCCCAGCGCGTCGGCAAGTCATGGCTCACAGTTCTCATTTCCGCCTCCGCAGTCCAGTCAACGACGGAGATCCGAGCACCCGGGAGGGCGCAAAGACCATCCCC
>NZ_JBQWRH010000028.1:0-49897 GCF_052545115.1 Nocardia glycosmidis
GCAGCGGTAATTGTCGCGTTCCGGTGGAAGCCGGACGAACCGGCTACCGCACCGACCTACCTGTTACCCATTGCGACCATCGAGGCGGATCCGGCAACCGGATCCGATGCCCTCATCACCCGGCTCGACCTCTTCCTCGACTCCGACCGGTGGCGTGAACAGCACACCTACGCCATCGGTAACCGGATCGCGGTCGCGATCATGCCCCCACGAGAAGACGGGGAATGATCGGCAGGTCATCACTGTGACGTGCCATGACGGCGCGGCGCAGCTCACTGATGCGGGTACCGCGGCGGAGTGTACGCCGACGCGGGCGGGCTGTGCGGCGGTGCCGGATGTATCGATGGATGTGAGAACTGTGGGGATGCCTGCATCGACGTCGATGCGACCGGTGGTTGGTCTTTCCCTCGAATCCAGCGGCCTGTCGCGGGCATCGCGGCAAGAACCAGAATAAGAATCGCGACAAGCACTGCGAGACCGAAGATGACGGCACCGATCACATCGTGACGAACAAACCACGCGAGGGTTTCGGCACGGTCGGGCACCATCATGGCTGCTCCGAAAATCACCATCACACGACCGGCGATTAGCCTGCACAACAGCAGAATTCCGCCCAAGATCAGCACTATCGCTGCTGTTGTGTTCAACGCGAGTCCAAGCTTTGCCCATAGGCCCGGCCCCCTGCTGTTGAACGACAATCCTTGCCAGGCGGGAATGCTCTCGAGCGCGTTGAGGGTACCCATGGCGAGAGCAAGTATGCCCGCCGTAACGCCCACAGACCGGCTCGGAGACTTCGGATAGCGATAATGCGGGTAGCCGGGCTGACCATATGGGAAGCTCACCGGATCCCCCTTTTCCTGCTCATGGGTGTATACTACCGCGCGACAACCCGGCCCAGCGATTTACCGGCCACCCTCCGCTTATCCTCCCCTTCTTCGAGAGCCCAAGTCGGGAAGGGATTTTCCTGCTCGATTCGAGGTGTCGGCGGCAAAAATCGAGACGCTCCACGTCAATTCGACCTTGGACACCAGTCGGTCCTGCCCATGGGCACCCGTCCACATGCATCACGGGCGAATGCCCCCTCATACCGCGATAACACGCAGTCCGCTTTGCCCGCGATCGGTGTGCTCGAGCCGTACACGATCAGCGGCGGGGCGGTTCGCGGCTGAGCCGTTGGAGGGTTACACCACGCAGCATATGGTGTGGTGAAACCGGTTCGCTGGCTTCAGCTTTCGTCGTAGTGCAGGATCCGCTTCGCGCACCGGCGGTGCCACGGGTTCGTCGAGGTCTGAAACGGCTCGACCTGTTCGCGAACCCCTTGTGCGCGCAGTTTCGACAGCGCTTCCAGGGCGTCTCCCTGCACGGTCGGGTCGTCGAGTTGTGTGAGCGCGATGGTGACGGCGTCGGGGTGGCGTGACTTTCCGAGCCACCTGACGACCATCTGCCGGTCCGCGCCGAAGTACCGGTCACCGGCGATGACGGCCATCTGTTCGAAGTATTCCTTGCCCGCGGGAAGCTGACCGATTCGGCCGGCGCGGGACATCCGATCCTGCTGAACTCGGGCCTACGCCGAGGTCGACCCTTCGGCGGCAGGCTCAGCTGATCAGTAAGACTTCCAGTGGACAGTGACCTTGGTGAAGTCGTGGGCGGCTGGGGGATGGTCTCGACCACTGCGTAGGTCATGTCGGCACGTCGGATGATGCGGTCGCGTTCCGCGAGGTCCGGTGGCAAGGGTCTCTCGTTCAGGACCACGTCGTCCGGGAGGAACAGGCACTCCCCGGCCCAGCCGTTCGTATCCCCGAACACCGAGATCCTGCCGGAGGCAGGGAGGTTCAGATCGAGTTTCGGCAGGGTGGCGAGATCGATGGTGGCGACCTGCTCGTCGTGGCCGTGATCGGCTCCGGGCCAGGCGAATCCGTCCGGTAGCTGTGACAGGCCACCGAAATAGCCGATGATCGAGTCGTCTTCGCGAGCGTGCCGCAGCCGTTCCTCATCCCAGGCGATGCCGTCGCGCAGTGCGACGTGCACCCCCTCGTCCGCGTAGTAGCCCTCCCGGTCGGCGATATGGGCCACCAGCTCCTCGTGCAGGCCCCGACCAACGTAAGCCAGATCAATGGTGTGCACAGTCGGCCCTTCCCTCAGTACATCGCCATGCCGCCGTTGACCGCGGCGGTGGTGCCGGTCATGAACCTGTTGTCCGCGCTGGCGTAGAAGGCCACCGCCTGGGCGACGTCGGCCGGGGTTGCCAGGCGGCCCAGTGGGGTGGCCGCCACCTGCCGCTGTTTCAGATCGTCGTCAAGTCCGTGCGTCATCTTGGTCTCGGCTACCGGGCCTGGCTCGACGACGTTGACCGTGATGCCCGCCGGGCCCAGTTCCTGGGCGAGATACCGGGCGAACTGCGCCAGCGCCGCCTTGGCCGTGCCCAGCGCGATCATGCCCGCCCGCGGTCGGCGGCTCAGACCCGTGCCGAGATAGATGACGCGTCCCCAGCCCTGGTCGGTCATGGTGGGTAGCACGGCCTTGGTAACCACATACGCCGCCCGCATCTCGTCGTCGAGCTTGCCGCCCAACTCCTCCCAAGTCATGTCGTGGAACGGCTTGATCACGTACGGGGTGAGCGCGTTGTGCACGAGTACGTCGACGCCGCCGCCCCAGGCCGCCCGGATCTGCTCGATCATGCGGTCGACCGCCGCCACGTCGCGCACGTCGGCCTGCACGGCCATGGCCTGGCCGCCGGCGGCCTCGATTTCGGCCACGACATCCTTGGCTGCCTGGCCGCTGTGCAGGTAATCGACCACAACGCGCATTCCGCGTTCGGCCAGCAGGCGCGCGGTCGCCGCACCGATTCCGCTGCTGGACCCGGTCACCAATGCCACCCTGGTCATGATTCGACCTCCTGTTCACGAATTGCCCCATAGCGGATGGTGTCGACGGTCATTCGCAATGGCGAGTTCAGCAGCCGTTCTGCCGCGCCGGTGACGAGGAGACGCGAGAGCGGATATCGGCGGCACGTAGCCCGGCAAAGACGAAGAAGCTGGGTTGGCTGGTGCGCGGTTTCGACGAACAGAAGTGGGCAGCGGAGTGTTTCGAGTTGGTCGTCGAAGGCAGTGCGGCAAGTTCGGGCAGCGTGCGCAACTGCTGGAGCATCTTCTCGGCACGAGCGGGCAGGTTGTTAGGTGATCGGCGAGTGCCAAGTTCATCGATTGCGCCAAGGCTGTCAATGAAGGAGAGACCGAGTCGGGTGTGAAAGACCGCAAAACCCAGGGTGATCCACAAGCGGGGAAAACCGTCGCTGTCCTCGAGCCCTCACGGACGAACGCGGATGATCGTCTTCCCATTGATCCGCTCGGTCGGGTTGAAGGCGGCGACGGCATCGTCGAGGGTCGCGACTTGGCCGATGTGCGTCCGCAGCCGTCCGTCCCGCACCCGCCGCGCGATCTGACCCAATTGGGCGCGATCGGACACGACAACGAAGTCGACCGCCAGTGCGTTGGTCGGCCGTGCCTCGGGCGGACCTGCGACAGTCACGAATGTACCTCCGGCTCGAACCAGACCCGCGGACCGCCTTCCGATGTCTGCGCCGAAGACATCGAACACCAGATCGACTCCGCCGACATCTTCCATCGCGTCGTTCTCGAGGTCGACGAACTCTTGCGCGCCGAAGTCGAGCGCCGTCTGGCGGTGGGCAGCGCGTCCGGTACCGATGACGTAGCCGCCGGCCTCACGTGCGAGTTGTGTCGCCATCGAACCGACTGCGCCGGCCGCGCCGTGCACTAGGACGCTCTGCCCCGCCTGAAGACGTCCATGATCCAGCAGTCCTTGCCACGCGGTCAGGCCTGTCATCGCGACGCTCGCGCCCACCGTGAAGTCGACGTCGCCCAGCAGTGGCGCAAGGTTGCGCGCCTCGACGACGACATACTCGGCCAGGGTGCCGTCGCGGGTCCAGTCCGTAAGCCCGAATACCCGCTGTCCCACCGACAGCCCCGTCGTGCCATAGCCGAGAGCGGTGACCACTCCAGCCACCTCGTGTCCGGGGATCGACGGCGTCCGGTCACGACCGAGGCGATCGATCCAGGTCGACGGCCACTCCAGTTCATTCCCGGTGAATCCCGACGCATGAACTTCAACGACAACATCGCCGTAGTTCGCGCGCTCGAGACCGGCGAGCCCCGCCGCGTCCGGCTCGGGCCGCTCCGTCAGCGTCATCCCCGCCGTTCCAGCTGCCCGGTCCATGACCACGATCGCTTTCATCCGACACCTCCCTGCATCCAGTCTTGCCTGGGCAACATGTACCGGCCGGCCACAACTAGACGACATCATCCAGCGTAGTCCAGAGCCTCCGCTCAGCAAATAGTCAGCAACCAGGCCGTGAGATCGCGCGGCCGGCACGCCTTCGAGCGGGGAACACACACGATGGCCGATGGCCCAACTGCTCACCGCCGCCGCTCGCACCGGCAGGACTGCGGGATCTACCCGAATGCGTGTGGCCCGCAGCGCTTTCCGTGACAGCGGATCCGCTGGACGCGATCGTAGGGCGGGCAGCGATGGCTGTGGCGACCGGCCCGGCCGCGATCGTGGTGATGGGGTTCGACGCGTTCGCCGCGGTAGTACGCGCCGAACTGCCGCGCTGGGGCGGGATCCGCGTCAACAGGCACATCCTGGCGTTGGCAGGCAGGGCCGTGTATGTACCGGTTCCATTCCGCAGGTGTGAGGAAATCACCCATGTCGGCACATAGCCGGACACGACATCGCCGAGGTAGCCGACGTTCCATAGCAGCCTTCAGCAGATTCAGTGGACTTGTCCTCGGGCAGGGTGTAGGTGCTCGTCTGCCGGGTGCGGCGCGCGTGTCGGACTCAGCGACGTGCGAGGCAGACCGTTACGCCGGTTGTTACTCCGGCATCCCATGTGATCACCGACTCCGTCCCGGACGGGCAGTTTTTGTCGGGGGATTCATGCCGTTCGATCACGTCGTGCGTGGCTGCGGGATCGGTGCAGTCGACCCGATGCGAGCGCGAGGCGGATCCGGTGCCGCTGACCGAGAGGCAGTCGCCGACTACGGAATACAGTGCGGCGTTCGGATCGGCCGGTCCGAAACAGGCCGTGAAGATGAGATCGGTCTTGTCGTTGTCTGTCATGGAGGACGCGCTCGCGCCGAAGACTTCACGGCACTTCGGTGATTCGGGCCGCACATAGACCATTCTCACCGTGAGGGCCCGTAGCGTGGCCTCGGGACTGTCACATGAGATCAGTCTGCTCAGGTTCCGGTCGGTGCAATCGCCGACCACCGCGCTGTTGATGCTTTTCGGGTCGGTCGGCGCGGCGCACACCACCAGTGTTCGTCCGCCCAGTGAGGGATGAGCGAATGCTTGACGCGCCGATGGATGCGCGCGGCACGCCTGATCGGTGACGGGGATCTGACGGTGCAGTTCGGTGGCGACGACCCGAGAGCCGTGCGGACTCGGTTGGCATGGGATGCGGGTTATCGAGTCACCCGCGCCTTTGACGTCTATGCAATCACCGGCCTGCAGCGCGCCGGGATCGGTGGCGTTGAACCTGGTCGGAGCCAGGCACAGTGCTGTCTCGGGCTGTTCGCCCGCAGCGGCGGGTTCGGGCACCGCCTGGGTGGTGTCCTGGAATTTCATGCAGGCGGATGCCACCGGCCACACGATGTCCTCGCGTGCCGCGATCCGGTACTCGACTCGATCGTCGGTGCAGGCGTATTCGACCGGATGATCGGATTCGATTGCGACGCAGTCATTCACGGCCAGCGCGATATCGGTGGAGTGGTTCAGTCGGGCGGCGACGAGAACGGTGGCAGCGGCGAGCAGGACGCCCATGGTGAAGGCGACCGCCGCGAGAGCGAGCCGGTGGTGGCCGATGAATCGCTTCGCCCGCCCCGGCTGCGGAGGCTCTACCGATGGTGGCGGTTGTGTTGACATCGCGTGCTGTGACTGCTGCATGGACGCAGACATCGCTGTCTGATCGGTATGCGTGAACCACTGGTCGTGCACGATGTCCCCCGAGGCTGAACAGAACAGTTTTCGATCCCCGCTCAGTCACGGAGAAGCAGAGCTTAGCTGTCCGGCGGAGAAGGCGGCAAACCCCACCGGTAACGGCTCGACGTGCACGGCTGCCCCATGTTTCGACCAGCCGGCGCCGATACGGCCCATAGTTCCGCAACGAACCCGCATGCGCCGCCGCCTATACCAACGCCACGTACGCGGCGAAGGTCGAACAGCCGGATTCGCGGCGAGCGTTGATGCGGCGTCGACCTGTTCATCGGAAAACGCTGAGCCGGTTTCAGGTGTGGTGTCGAATAGTTGTTCGGGACGTATGCCAGTTGGTCGAGAAGCAGGCGGGCGGCGGCGAGTGCTGACTGGTCGTTCACCAATCCACCTCCGCACCGTCACGGTGGTGGGCTGCGAGGATGGCCGCGAGCACATGGGGTGTATGCAGGCTCACCGATGACCGGCTCATGGCCCGACCATCAGGACCTATCTGCATCCTCGCGAGGTGAGCACCAAACCCGGGGCGGTTCACTCCAGCATGCCGAGGGTCAGCGCATTGCGTGACTCGGGGGAGTCGATTTCCAGAACCAGGATCGAACCGTCCTGTTCTCGTCGTCGGCGAATCATGCCGGGAGGTTCCGGGCGGACATTTCAGCTCCGATCAGATCGCCAATTCCATCTGATCAAGAATAGTCGACTATTAGACTATATCTGCCAGTGGTGTCGGCGCGGACCCGTAGCGACGCGGAGTCCCTGAACGTAATGGCAGTGCCAGGAGAGAAGGCATGGCGGAGTTTCGACTCCCGAACAGGGCGTGTTGACGTAGGCAGCAACAGTTTTCGCGCCGAGACGGTGGGCGGCCGGTCGGTATGGTCAATGGATTTGTCGTTCGGCGTCTTCCGCGGTCCAGGCTGCGATCTGTGCGCGGGAGGTGAATCCGAGTTTGGTGAGGATGTGCGCCACGTGCCCATTGACGGTGCGTGGGGAGATCACCAGTTTCGCGGCGATCTGCTTGTTGGTGAGACCTTGGGCGATCAGGTCGGCGACTTGCCGCTCACGCTTGGTCAGAGGCACGTGCGGACCCGAGGTGAGCGTGGTGTCGGTGGGTTGCTCGCCGAGTGCGTAGGCTACGGCTTGGTCCATCCCCATCTCTCGGCCGTGCCGGAGGGCCGCATCGAACTCGCGGGCCCCGAGGGCGGATCGCGCCAGCCGGACACATTCGTCGTGATCCCGCGGCGTTACCGGGACGGTGCGCGCGACGTTACCCATGGACCGGTCCAGTTCCTGCGCGGCTCCCATCAGCACGACCGCGCGTTCGGCGTCACCGTCGGCGCACGCGATCCAGGCCAGCGCCTCGAGACCCATGGCGGTGAGAATCGGGCTGCGCATCGGCCGGTTGACTTGCAGTGCCTTTTCGAGCAGCTCTATTGCCCGCGACCGCTCACGTTGCTGCCAGAGGGCAACGGCCATGCTCCAAAGCGCGGTCGACCGGAACAGCGATTCGCCGCACGCCTCGGTGACAGAAAGCACCTGCCGGTGACACTCGATCGCTTGTTGAGTGTCATCCGCCAGTTCGTGCACCCAACCGAGCTCGGTCAAGGCAACAACGTAAAGGATTCCTTGCCTATTCGAGCCGAACACGTCGACGGCGCGTTCGAGAGAGGAGGACGCGCGTGCGAGCTCACCGCGGTAGAGCCCCAAGACGCCGTCGGCGAAGGCGATCAGCGCCCGGGTCATCGGGGTGGGAGCCTGTTCAGCGAGGACGTGCCCCTGCTCCAGGAGGGCGGCCGCCGCCTGGAAATCGCCCTGCTGCGTCGCCATGACGCTGCCCGCCTGGAACGCTTTGACCCGGTCGGGTACGGATTGCCGGGCGGAGTGGTTGAGGACCCGGTCGATCCAGCGCCGGCCTTCGCCCTGCAGACCCCGGAACATCCAGAACATCCACAGTGCGGCGGCGGTCCGTAGTCCGGCTTCGGCGACCTCCTCGGTGTGCTCGGCGAGGCTGTGTTCGAGCGCGTCGCGCAGGTTGGGCTGTTCGCGTTGGAGCCTGGCGTTCCAGTAGAGCTGGCGGTCGCTGACGAACCCGGCCTCCGCGTCCAGCGCCAGCCGCTGGTACCAGTCGCGGTGCCGCTGCCGCAGATCCGCGTCTTCGCCGAGCTCCCGCAGCTTTTGCCGTCCGTAGTCGTGGACTGTCTCCAGCATCCGGAACCGCACCACGCCATCCGACTCGTCGCGGATGAGGATCGACTTGTCCACCAGCGAGGACAGCACATCGAGTGGATCGTCCGGGGCCAGATCTTCGCCGCACACCTGTTCGGCGGCGTCGAGTTCGAAGCCACCGGCGAACACCGACAACCGGGCCCACAGCCGCTGCTCGGCGGGGCTGCATAGCCCGTAGCTCCAGTCGACACACCATCGCAGGGTTTGCTGCCGGGTCGGCGCGGTGCGGCTGGCGCGGGTCAGCAGCGCATACCGATCGTCCAGTCGCTGCAGGATCTGCTCGGGCGACATCATGCGCATCCGCGCCGCGGCCAGCTCGATCGCCAGCGGCAACCCGTCCAGCCGGGCACAGATCCGGGCCACCGTGGCCCGGTTGTCCTCGGTCAGCTCGAAATTCGGCACCACCGCGGTCGCGCGGTCGGCGAATAACGTCACCGCGTCGTATTTGAGCAGTCCCCGCAGTGACGGCTCCGGGTCCGGCACCGTCAGCGGCGGCACCCGCAGTACCGTCTCGCCGATGATGTCCAGCGGTTCGCGGCTGGTGGCCACGATCCGCAGGTTCGAGCAGGCCCGCAGCCAGGTTTCTACCAGCTCGGCGACCGCCGCGACCAGCTGCTCGCAGTTGTCCAACACCAGCAGCGACGCCCGCGTCGACAGGAACTCGACCACCACCTCCGGCAACGGCCGCCCCGCATCGTCGCGCAGGCCGAGGGTGGCCGCCACCACGTCGACCAGCAGCGACGGGTCGGACACGTCGGCCAGCTCGATCAGCCATACCCCGTCGGCGAACTCCCGGCGCACCGTCGCCGCGGCCCGCAGCGCCAGCCGGGTCTTACCGACCCCGCCGATCCCGGTCAGCGTCACCAGCCGCGCCGAGGACAGCAAATTCTTCACCTCCGTCAGCTCGGTGCGGCGGCCGACGAAACTGGTCAACTCCAGCGGCAGAGCGCCGCCCCTGGCCGCCGCCGGCGCGGTCGGGGGGCGCCACCCCGGCGTGGCGGGCTTGCGGTCCCCGGTCACACGGACCGGTTCGGCGTGTAGGGCCATTTCGTCGACGATGAACCCACGGTGGCGCTGCGCCCGCCGGATCGCCTCCCCCAGCGCCGCCGCCGACGGCCGCTCGCCGGGGTCGCGGCTCATCGCGGTCGCGACCATCGCGGACACGTCCTCGGCGATACCGTGCTCACGCAGGTCCGGCATCGGCTGGGTGGTGATCCGCAGGAACTGGGTCACCACGTTCTCTCCGCTGCGCCGTTCGAACGCCGCGTGCCCGGTCAGCGCGCAGAACAGGGTGGCACCCAACCCGTAGACATCCGCGGCCGCGGTAGGGGCCTGGCCCTCGAGCACCTCCGGGGCGGTGAACGCCGGAGACCCGGTGACGGTGCCCGCGGTCGTCTGGAACCCCCCGGGGATCCGGGCGATGCCGAAGTCGGTCAGCGCGGGCTCGCCGTAATCGGTGAGCAGAATGTTGCCCGGTTTCACGTCCCGGTGCAGGATGCCGAGCCGATGCGCGCTCTCCAGCGCCCCGGCGATCTTCACCCCGATCCACAACACCGTCTCCACCGGCAACGGTTCCTGCCCGCGGATCCGCACATCGAGAGAATCCAACGGGTGATACGGCATCACCAGGAACGGGCGCCCGCCCGCGGTGGTACCCGCCTGCAGCATCGTGACGATGTTCGGGTGCCCGGTCAGCCGGCCCATCGCCTGCTGCTCCCGGAAGAACCGCTCGCGGTTCTCGGTGTCCAGTTCGGTGGTGAGGATCTTCACCGCCACGGTCCGGTCGAGCTCGGGCTGGGTGCAGCGGTATACCACGCCGAAACCGCCGCGTCCGATCTCCTCGGCATCTTCGAACCCGGCCGTGCTCAGTTCCTCGGTAACCGGCATGGACACGTCACGGACTGTCCGGAACGGATCTTTCTCGCTCATCGGCTGCACACCATCCGCCGGCTTTCCCGGCAACGAGCACACGGGTCAACTCTTCGTTAATGGACAGCGTATTGGACCGTTCCCGGTTCCGTGGACGCGGGGCTGGAAGTCGCCCGGTAGTACGGGAGTTCACAGGTGGACGCGGCGTAGTTTCACCGAAGAGTACAAGGCCCAGGCGGTAGCATTCGTTCTGGACGAGGGTCGGCGGCCCAGGGGCACGCAATAACGGTGTGCACGAGATGACGTCGAGGAAATGGGTGAAGAAGGCCAGGGAGTCCGGCTGCTACCCGCCCGCGTGTCCGATCTGATCGATGTCCGAGCATGACCGGGACATCCACCGGCGAACTGCCGATGCGCATCGCCATGGTGCAGGCTGCCGCGTTGCGTTCAGGGGGTAACGCGTAAGGCACCGTCGAGCCGGATGACCTCTCCGTTCAGCATGGGGTTCTCGATGATGTGCCCGACGAGTGCGGCGAATTCCCGAGGGTCGCCCAGCCGACGTGGGTGCTGGACAGCATCGATCAGTTGTTCGCCGACGGATTCCCGCTGTCCGTTCAGCATCGGCGTATCGAACAATCCGGGCGCGATGCTCACGACCCTGATGCTTGCGGCCGCGAGTTGCCGGGCCGCGGGCAGAGTCAGTGCGGCAACCCCGCCCTTGGATGCGGAATAGGCGACGTTGACACCGTCGAATGCGGCGATGGAGGCCGTGGTGATCACCACGCCGCGGTCGCCGTCCAACGGTTCGGATGCCGCCATCGCCCGTGCCGCGTGCTGTACGACGTTGAAGCAGCCGGTGAGGTTCACCTCGACGATTCGCCGAAACTGCTCGAGTGCCTCCTGCGGTCGTTCGCCGGATACCGGGGTCGGGAGGCTGATCCCCGCCGCGTGGACGACCGCGCGCAGTGGTCCCAGATTCGTGGCCGTCTCGAACGCCGCCCCGAGCGTCTCGGTATCGGTCACATCCGCCGGCTCGAAGCGAATCCGGCCGCCAGATGATTCCGCGACGGTTCCTCCGGTGGACTGCGGAAGGTCGACGAGGACGACGCGCGCGCCCGCCGCGGCGAGATATTGCGTAGTGGCAAGACCGAGGCCGGACGCGCCGCCGGTGACCAGTACTACTCGATCGTGGATTCTCATCCGGCTCTCCCGGCGAAATCGTCGGTGGGAATCGCGGGGGTCTTGGTCACCGTTGGTCCCCAGCTCGGCCGGAACGCAACTCGAGTCCTTCGAAGGTTCCCTGGCGCCACCAGTTTTCGATCATGTCCCAGTACTCGACTTCGGTTCCGTTGTAGATATCGGCAAAAAAGCTTCGCGCGAGCTCGCCCTGCCCGTTGTAGAACCCCGGGGTGCAGGTGGTGAAGTAGGGGAGCCGGGACTGCAGCGCTTGCCTGGTCGTGGCGACCCATGCGTCCTGCGCCGCAAGCGTGGGCTCGAGACTGACGATGCCGTGTTCGTTTGCATAGGCGATGAGACGTGCGGCGTGGCGTGCCTTGCGATCGAGCATGTACACGAAGCTGATCGCGAATGCATTCTGACTCAAGCCGATCTCGACGTAGTTCGGGAATTCGCGGGCGAAGAATCCGTGCAGAGTTCGGTGACCTTCCGCGAAGTGTTCGCGCATGGATATCCCCGCGCGACCGACGATGTCGTATCCGTACCGGCTCGCGGTCGAGCTGCCGGTTTCGAACCCGGTCGCGAAGATGAGGCAGTCGACCTCGTGGTGGACCCCGTCCACCACGAAACCGGACTCGGTGACCCGTTCGAGCCCTGCGGGTGAATGCACCAGTTCGACCGAGTCCGAATTGAAGGCGCGGTAGTAGTGGTCGTTGAAACACGGCCGCTTGCACATCACCCCGTACCACGGCTTGAGCGCCGCCGCGGTGTCCGGATCCTCGACCAGGGCATCTATCAGCTTGTGCGTTCGCAGCACCCGCTGCATATCGGAGATCTCGGCGAGGGCCGCCCGGTCCGCCGGGGGCAGGGATGTCACGGGTATATCGACGAGGTGCTGTCCGGCCGCTGTTGTCGTGATCGATGTCCAGGCGTCGTCGACGAGATCGACGTCCTGTGGAAATCCGTTCGTGATCCTCACGAAATTGTCGATGCGGGCGTCCTGCCAGCCGGCTTCGAGCGGAGCCGCCCATTCCGGGTCGGTGGGGCGGTTGCGCCGGGCCGCGACATTGGTCGGTGTCCGCTGCACCACGTACAGCTTTTTTGCCGACGCCGCAAGGTGCGGCACGGCCTGCACGCCAGTGGCGCCGGTGCCGACGATCGCCACGATTTTGTCCCCGAGCCGGTCCAGCCCACCGTCGGGGCCGCCGCCGGTGTAGCCGTAGTCCCACCGAGTGGTGTGCATGATCTTGCCGCGGAATGTGCCGATACCCGGTACCCGGGGGATCTGCGGTTTGTTGAGCGGGCCATTGGCGCGCAACAGGAATCGGGCCTCGATGGTGTCGCCACGGTGGGTACTGATACGCCACCGGCTCTTCTCGTCGAGCCACCGCGCCTCGGTGACGGTCGTCTGGAACAGCGCGGTCCGGTAGAGGTCGAAGTGGCGGCCGATCCGCTGCGCGTGTTCGAGTACCTCGGTGCCACTGACGAATCGCTTGGTCGGTATGTACCCGGTGTCCTCGAGTAAGGGCAGGTACATATAGGACTCGACATCGCATTCCAGCCCGGGGTAGCGGTTCCAATACCAGGTTCCGCCGAAATCGCCACCCTCCTCGATGATTCGGAAGTCATCGATGCCGTTCTTACGCAGGTGCGCGCCCGCCAGTAGTCCGCCGAAGCCGCCGCCGAGAACAGCCACCTCGACGGTTTCGGCGACCGGGCTCCGTTCGAACGGGACCGACCACGGGTCGGTCGAATCGATAGTGGCGGTGTCGGTGAGTCCGTCGAACTGGTGCACCGAATCTGCGCGCAGGCGTTTCGCACGCTCTTCCGCGAATTTCAGCCGCACCTTCTCGGGATCGAAATCGACCTCGACAGGAGTGCCGGATACCGGCAGTTCGAAAATCACTGGTTGCCTCCTTTCGAGATCAGGCGGTGGGGGCGGTGACCAGATCAGCGAGGAAGGTGCCGATGTGCTGGGCTACGACTTCGGGCCGCTCCTGCGCAAGCGCATGACCTTCGTCGGGAATATCGATGATCGTGCCGTGGGCGAACAGTTCCGCACCGGCGCGTTGCAGGGAGCTGGGGACAGCATCGTCTGCTCCCGGAACGAGAAACAGCCAGGGCTGGGTCACGGCCGCGACGAGGACATCGGAGTTGTCACGCATCGGTTCGGAGGCCGCGAGAGCGAGGCCTGCGGCGGTCATCCCGGCTGCCGACCGCGCCGCGGAACGGATCAGCTCGTCGTGCCCGGGGTGCCGGAACAATGCGGTGAAGGTGGTCAGGAACGCGTCGACCTCGCCGGCGGTGTCCTGGATGGCGGCCAGCCCCGCTCGCGCCGCCATAGGCATTCCGATGGCAGGTACGCCGGCGATCGCGACACCCGCGGCCACCATGTCCGGATAGGTGGCGGCGACCCGCAGTCCGACCGCGTTGCCGAGAGAGTGACCCACCATGACGAATCGATCGATGCCGAGTCCGGAGACGATGGCATGCACGTCGCTGACTATGCGTTCGAAGGTCATATCGGTATCGGCCTGCGCGGACCTGCCGTGCCCGCGCATATCGATGGCGATATGCCGGTGGCCGGGCAGCAGAGCGATGGCGGCTTCGTACAGTTCGGCGTTGAAGGAGAATCCGTGCAGCCACACCAGGGGGAGTGCGGACACGGCCTCGGTGCCTGGTGGGTGATCACGGAAATAGAGAGTGTCGCCGTTGACATCGATGGTTGTCACGTTGTGCTCGCTTTCGAAAGATGACGGGCCAGCTGGGGCTCGGCGGGCCTCATCGGCCGGGCACGAGTAGCAATTTCCCTGTCGCGGTGCCGTTCTGCATGGTCTGGAACGCCACGCCGGCCTCGCTCAGCGGGAAGGATTCATGGATGGGTGGGCAAATTCCATGGCGAAGGCAAAAGCCGATCAGATCGGTGAGTTCGACCCGGGAGCCCAGGGACGAGCCGAGGATCGAGATCTGCTTCGCGAAGACCCACAGAATGTCGACCATCGCCTCGAATCCGCTGGTAGCTCCAGAGACGACCATGGTGCCGCCGGGCTGTAAGCAGTTGATGGAATGGTTCCAGGTTGCCGCGCCGACCGAGTCCATCACGTAGCCGACCTGCTCCGGAAGCCGGGCGCCGGGGTCGAATACCGCGTCCGCGCCGAGGACAGTGGCGAATGCCTTTTTGTCCGCGGATGTCCCGGTGACCCACACTCTGGCGCCGGCAGCGGCGGCCAGCATGATCAGGGCGGTGGACAGCCCGCCGCCGGCGCCTTGGACGAGGACGGTATCGCTCGCCCCGACCCCGGCTCTGGTGAACAGCATCGAATACGCCGTCAGCCACGCGGTCGGCAGGCACGCCGCTTCCGCGGTCGAGATCCCGCTGGGAATCGGAATCAGATTGTCGCGGGGGACGTTGACGTACTCGGCGAAGGTGCCCTGATGCCGCTCGGACAACAACGACGTGCCGTTCTCGTCCTCGACCACCGGGTAGACGAGGACCGCACGGCCGTCTTCGTCCACGCCGGCGGCGTCGCTGCCGAGAATTATCGGGAGGTGGCCGATCGCGGGCCCTACCCCGCTCAGGGCGAACAGATCGTGCCGGTTCGCCGCCGCCGCCTGGACGCGCACCGTCGTCCACCCGTCCGGCGGGTCGGCCAGCGGGCAGTCGCCGTACCGGAGGGCGCTGATCGGATTGCCGGAGTCCGGCTCGCTCAGATAGACCGACTGCATCGGGAAACCTTGGTTCCGTGGGTTGTGATCGTGCTCGGACTGGAGATCGGCCGGTTATCCGCGCTCGGTGACGAACCGGACGGTGAGCTCCTCGGCGCGGGCCGCGTACATCGACCCACCGAACCTCGCGTTGACGATCTCGCAGCCGTCCCATCGGTCGATCAGCGCGCGCAACACTTCTTCCTGCTCCATGAGAGTGATCATCCGGCCCAGGCAGCTGTGGGTGCCGGTCGCGAAATTGAGCAACTGGCCGCTGTTGTGCCGGGTGATATCGAGGCGCCCCGGGTCGGCGAACACCGCGGGATCACGGTTCGCGGCGAAGACATTCGGCCACAGGATGTCCGTCGGTTCCAGTGGGATGCCGTGGTAGTCGAGCGGCTCCTTCGGGGACCTCATGACCGCCCAAACATTCGGGTTGAACCGGGAGAGTTCGAGCACAGCATTGGGGATCAGGCTCGGGTCCTGCTTCATGTGCCGCCACGCCTCGGGATGCTTGGCCAGGGTCAGCAGGTGCAGGTTGAGCTGAGCGTTGGTCGTGTCGGTGCTGCCGAAAAGCGCGAGCCACACCACAGCCATTACGTCATCACCGGTCACCTCGCCGCGGTCCTGGGCCTGAACCAGGAAGGAGAAGAGGTCGTCACCCGGGTAGACCCGGCACGAGGCCAGTTGCCGGTCGATGAGTTGCTTTGCCTCGCCGGCCGACCTCTCGACGATCTCGCGGTACTGCACGTTCGCTGCCTGCGCCATCAGCAGGATGTCCTCGGACCACTGGGCTATTTCGGTCCAGTGGTCCAGCGACACCCCTGCCATCTGGCAGAACAATGTGGACGGGAGCCGGCGGCCGACGGTGTTGTGGAAATCCACCACCTCGACGTCGCGCTGTTCATCGAGCCACTCCGCCACCCAGCGGCGAACATAGGACCGGAGGTTGTTCGCGTTCGTCGCGTTGAACCACGGATTGGCGGCTTTCCTGGCAACGGTATGTGCCGGCCCCTCTCGGTTCTGGAGGGCATTGACGAAGGTCTCGTAGACAACACCGCTGGTGATGCCGACACCGCCCAGCCGGGATGCCACCGAGGCGTTGAACCGCGGGTCGCGCATCACCCGGGCGGATTCGGCGTAGGACAGCGGTTCCAGCCCACGCTGGCTTCGTACGTAGCCGACGCCGTCCCGGTAGCCGGCGTAGACGGCCTCGGCGGCGCGCACACCTCCCTGGAAGTCGTCGGCCGTCAGATCGATTTCCGGAATCGAGTCGAGCGTCAGCGTCATCGTGTCTCCTGATGGTGTGCCGCGATGTGATGCCCGACACGATGTGAGGTGTGGTGGTATCGGGGCGACCGGCACCTTGCCCGGTGCTGGGGACTTCTCCAAGAATCGATCGATGGGTCGGCGGCTCGGCGGCGCCGCGCCCTGTGATTCCCGTGCTCTCGTCGTGGTCGCCGCCCGCGTCGTCGTCGCAGCAGAAGCATCCGTGCGGCCACTGCCCGGACAACCGGAAGCGTCCTGTTCCGGCTGCCGCTGAGGCGGCCGGGTTCTTGGAGAGACCGACAAGGCGCTGTTCGCGTGGTTGCGAGCCGTGACCCTGGTGCGCTGGGGTCACGCGGCGGCACGGCCGGACTCGCACGGAAGCGGTCGTGGAACGGTGGGTCAGCTGCCTCGGTTATCGGGCTCGGCGGCGCGCACACCCGAGCGCGATCATTTGTAGATCGGGACAGGTGCCGGGACCGCGCGGATGGACAGCTCCAGCGTCATTGTTCACCGTGGGGTTCATGGGAACCAGCAGTGAGGGTGCCGGGCCGGTGTGGGTGCCCGACGCCGATCTCGTGGAACAGGCCGCGATGACGCGATACCTGAATTGGGCTGCCGCGCGGACGGGTCGACACTTCGACGGATATCAGGACCTTTGGGAATGGTCGGTGCGCAACAGCGCGGAATTCTGGGAAAGCATCTGGGACTATTTCGGTGTCGAGGGGGCCACGACCTACAGGCGCGTCCTTGGGACCAGGACGATGCCTGGTACGGAATGGTTCCCTGGCGCGTCCCTGAACTATGCGCGGCACGTGTTCCGCGGCCGCAAAGCCGACCAGCTCGCGCTCCAGCACGCCTCGGAAGTCCGCGGTCTGGCCGCCACGACCTGGGGTGAGCTCGAGCGCGAGACCGCCGGAATCGCCCGGACTCTGCGTGCGGCCGGAGTCGGACCGGGTGATGTCGTCGCCGCGTACCTGCCCAATCTGCCGGAGACGGTCGCCGCATTCCTGGCATGTGCGTCGATCGGCGCGATATGGTCCAGTGCCGCACCGGAATTCGGTATCAGAGCTGTGCTCGACCGTTTCACCCAGATCGAGCCCAAGGTGCTGCTCTGCGTCGACGGATACCGATACGGAGGTAAGGATTTCGATCGGCGGCCGATGGTGCGGGAGCTGATCGACGGCCTGCCGACCGTCGAGGTGGTCTTCGGCCTGTCGTACCTCAACGAGGATCCGGTGCCCAGGACCCGGCCGTGGTCGGAATTGTCCGGCGCGGGGGAACCGGGGCAGCTCGAGTTCACCGATGTGCCGTTCGAGCATCCGCTCTGGGTGCTCTACACCAGCGGCACCACGGGCCTGCCCAAAGCGATCGTGCACAGCCAGGGAGGCATCCTGCTGGAGCACCTGAAGATGATGTCGCTGCATATGGACGCTCGGGAGGGTGACCGGATCTTCTGGTTCACCACCACCGGCTGGACGATGTGGAACTTCCTGGTGGGGTGTCTGCTCACCCCGGCCTCGATCGTTCTGTTCGACGGCAATCCCGCCTATCCCGGACCGGAAGTGTTGTGGCATCTGGCCGAGCAGGCCGAAATCACCTGTTTCGGGACCAGCGCCGGCTTTCTCGGAGCCTGCGCCAAATCCGGTATAGCTCCGGCCGAGCAGTTCGATCTCGGGGCGCTGCGCGCTATCGGCTCCACCGGCTCCCCGCTCGCGCCCGAGGTGTTCGACTGGGTGTACGAGTGTGTCGGGAGGGATATCTGGCTCTTCTCTACCAGTGGCGGGACCGATGTGTGCTCGTCGTTCCTGGCGGGCGTCCCGATCCTGCCGGTGCGTCGCGGCGAGCTCCAGGCACCTGCGCTCGGCGTCGCGGTCGCCGCATGGGACCCGCAGGGGCAGCCGCTGCGCGGGGCGGTCGGTGAGCTTGTGGTCACCGAGCCGATGCCGTCCATGCCGGTCCGCCTGTGGGGCGACGAATCCGGCGAGCGGCTGCGCGCATCCTATTTCGATATGTACCCGGGTATCTGGCGGCACGGCGACTGGATCGAGATGACCGAGCACGGCGGGGCAGTGATCCACGGCCGCTCCGATTCGACCATCAACCGCGGTGGTGTCCGGATCGGCACCAGCGAGATCTACCGGGTGCTGACGAACCTGGACGAAGTGGCCGACGCGCTCGTGGTCGATGTACCCCGGCCCGGGACGCACGGCTGGATCGTGCTGTTCGTTGTCCCGCGCGCCGAAGTGGTCCTGAACGAGGAACTGATCCGGACCATCCGTGGCCGGATCCGGCAGGAATGCTCACCCCGGCACGTGCCGGACCGGATCGTCGCGGCTCCCGAAGTGCCGCGGACCCTGTCGGGTAAGCCGCTGGAGGTGCCGGTCAAGCGCATTCTGATGGGCGACGAGCCGTCTTCGGTGGTGAGCCCGGACGCGCTGGCCAATCCGCGGTCACTCGACTTCTTCGTCGAGTTCGCCGTGTCCGCGGAGCTGAGCCCGGCGCGGTGATCACCGGATCGTCGAATCGAGGAGTACCTATGACGGAAACCAGCGATCCCCATGCCGCGGCCGGCGCGGGACCGCTCGAAGGGCTGCGGGTCATCGAGCTCGGGACGATTCTGGCGGCTTCGACCGCGACCCGGATCATGGCCGATCTCGGCGCCGAGGTGATCAAGGTCGAGGCACCGGACCGACCTGATCCGATGCGGCACTGGGGCCGGGGCACCAGTGCCGAAGGCCGGGCGTTGTGGTGGCCGGTGACGGTCCGCAACAAGAAGCTGGTGACCGCGAACCTGCGTACCGACGGCGGCCGGGAGCTGTTCCTGCGGCTCAGCGACAGCGCGGACGTGGTGGTGGAGAACTTCCGGCCGGGCACGCTGGAGAAGTGGGGACTCGGTTACGACCAGCTGTCCCGGGACAACGCGGGCCTGATCTTGGCACGGATCTCCGGATTCGGGCAGACCGGGCCGTACGCGCACCGCGCCGGGTACGCCGCGGTGGGGGAGGCGATGGGCGGCCTGCGCTATATCAACGGCCACCCGGACCTGCCGCCGCCGCGCAGCGGGATCTCGCTGGGTGATTCGCTCGCCGGAATGTTCGCCGCGCACGGGGTGCTGGCAGCACTGCACGAGCGGGTGCGCAGCGGCCGCGGTCAGGTGATCGACGTCTCGCTGGCGGAGTCGTGTATGGCTCTGCTCGAGAGTTCGTTCGCCGAGTACGATGTGCTCGGCCAGATCCGCGAGCCGTCGGGGACCGGGCTTCCGGGGGTGTCGCCGTCAAACCTCTTCCGCTCGCGGGACGGGAAATGGGTGGCGATCGCCGCGAACCAGGATCAGATCTTCCGCAGGCTGTGTGCGGCGATGGGCGAGCCGGAACTCGCCGACGACCCCCGCTACGACAATCACATCGGGCGTGCGCAGAACCAGGCCGAACTGGAAGCGCACGTCGCCGACTGGGCCGCCCGGCACGACGCGGAGGAACTGGATACGATCCTCGCCGCCGCCGAAGTCGCCGCCGGCCCGGTCTACACCGTCGCGGATATCGCGGCCGATCCGCACTTCCTGGCCCGGAACTCGCTGGTAGTCCATCACGACCCGGCGATCGGCGATTTCCGCTCACCGGGTGTCGTACCGCGGCTGGATCGGACCCCGGGACGAGTGCGGTGGACCGGTCCGTGGGAACTGGGTGCACACAACACGGAGGTCTACCGCGCGCTCGGCGTGGACGACGCCCGATTGAGCGCGCTTCGTGAAGCCGGGGACGTGTGAAACCGCCGCTTTGGAGCGGGGCACAACGGTGGCGCGTTACTCGATCCGAGGACAGCCACCCAGTGACTAGCGTTGCCGCCGATCCGAGATGAAGGGGCAGGAAATGCTGACTCATGGCCGAGGGAGCCCGGATGTACGCGGGCCCCGGGTGGCGATAATCGGTGCGGGATTCGGAGGAGTCGCCGCCGCGGTAAAGCTCGTCACGGCGGGAATAGGCTCGTTCACGGTGTTCGAGAAGGCCGACCGGCCCGGCGGGGTGTGGCGTGACAATACCTATCCAGGCGCCGAGGTCGACACCCCATCGCACTGGTACTCGTATTCGTTCCGCTACTTCGACTGGCCGCGGACCCATGGCAGGCAGCCCGATATCCTCGAGTACATCGAAAGCGTGGTGGACGATTTCGGGATCGGCCCGCATATCCGATTCGGGACCAAGGTCCAGTCACTGATTTGGGACGACGACCGACACGGCTACGATGTGCGGCTGGCGGACGGCACGGTCGAGGAATTCGATGTGGTGATCTCCGCGATCGGGCTGTTCAATGTGCCTCGATACCCGGACTGGCCCGGACTCGACTCGTTCGAGGGGCCGCTCTTCCATACCGCACGCTGGGAGCACCGGCACGATCTGACGAACGCGAGTGTCGCGATCGTCGGGACTGGTTCGACCGGTGCCCAGCTCGCCACCGCGCTGGCGCCCCGTATGAAACAGCTGACAATTTTTCAGCGGGATCCGGGCTGGGTGACCCCGAAGGGCGAACGCGATCTCGACGCGGCCGAACGGGCGCGATTACGCGATCCGCGCCGTTACCGGATGGAGCGGTACCGCAGCTTCCTGCGCGAGCAGATCAGGTTCTGGGGCGGAAAACAGATGCAGCCCGGAACCGAACAGAATGCCGTCGCGCAGGCACAGGGCGAGGAGTACATTGCCACGACTTTCCGCGACCGGCCCGATTTGCGTGCGGCGGTGACGCCGAATCATCCGTTCTTCGGAAAGCGCCCGGTCCGGGCCACCGGTTTCTACGAAACCCTGTTGCGGGACAACGTCACCTTTTTGCCCCGCGCGGTGCAGGAGGTCACCCGGCGGGGTTTGGTCGACGCGGACGGACAGGAGCACCCCTTCGATGTGATCGTGCTGGCCACCGGATTCCGGGCCGCAGAGTATCTGGCGGAGATCGATCTCCGGGGTAGGCACGGCCGGTCCATCCACGAACGCTGGAACGGGGAACCGGACGCGTTTCTCGGTATCACGGTGCCGGAATTCCCGAACTTCTACATGCTGTTCGGACCCAACACCAACATGGGGACGATCGTCTACAACCTGGAGACCCAGGCGGACTACGCGGTGCGCGATATCAAGCGGATGCGCCGCACCGGCGTGACGGCGATCGAGACCAGGGAGAGTTTCCACGCGCTGTACAACCGGTGGCTGCAGCGCGCACTCGGCAAGACGGTATGGAAAACAACGCCCAGTTACTACAAGACACCGTCCGGAAGGCTGGTCGTGCCCTTCCCCACCGCCATGGTCGTCTACTGGGCGCTCACCCGGCTCGCGAGGCGGATCTCGGCCCGGGAACGTCGCCACCGTCGTCCGGCCCGGCACAAGAACGACATAAGGCTGCCGGGCGCCGTCGAACCAGCCGCGTGACAACTCGACTGCGCATGGAACCGGAGAGCTATATGAAATACGGCAGCGCGGAGGACCGCCTGTGCATCGCGGATCTGTTCAGCAGATACGCCTGGGGCATGGATCGGGTGGATCGCACCGCATTCGAAAGTATTTGGACCACGGACGCGGTCTGGACAGCAGAGGGCGTGGATATCCACTGCGTCGGTCTCGCCGCGATCATGGCGTACTTCGACGCGACGTCGGCGACCCGGGTCCCGGTGCCGGGCGTGGGGGGCTGTGTCCGCTTCTGCTCGACACCGATCATCGATTTCTCTGACGCCGATCACGCGGCGTCGAGGTCGGAGCTGGTGGCCTTCCGGAACACCGGGACCGCGGTCGCGCCGTATTCGATCGGATACTACGAGGACGCGCTCGTCCGGGTGGACGGGCGCTGGCTGATCCGCCATCGCACGATGGTGGTCAATCCGCCTGCGGCCTGATCGGGCGCTGATCGGGCCGGGCAGCGCACGCCGCCCGGCCCGATTCTCATTTCACCGCGATCGGATTCAGCGGCGAACCGACTGCCCCGGTGATCGTGAGCGGGACGGCGGACAGGAAGAAATCGTAGGTGCCGTCTGCCGCGCAATCGCGCGCCAGTTCCTCCAGATCCCACATCTCACCGATGTGAATTCCCGCGTTGACGAGCAGGATCACGTGCAGAGGTGCGAACACCTCGGTCGATTCGTAGGGCCGGACGTCCAGCCCCCAGGTGTCGGTCGCGACCGCCACGACATCGCGGGCGCAAAGGAAGTGCGCGGCGTCCGCGGACAGCCCCGGCGCGTCGCCGCCGGCGTAATCGCCCCATTCGCCGCGCGTTCTGACCTGCGCGAGCTGACCGGTGCGTACCAGCACGAAATCGCCGGGGCCGACGTCGGATCCCTGCGACTCGGCGCACCGCCGCAGGTCCGCGGTATCGATCGCGTCACCGGGCTCCAGCCAGTCGACCCCGCGAAACCGAGCTATGTCGAGCAGTACGCCGCGGCCGATCGCACGGTCTTTGATACCGGTGATCGAGTTGCGTAGCGCACCCGCGCTCGTGACGTCCGCAGTGGTCCGCCCGTTGTACATCTGTTTGCCGTAGAAGGCGTGGGCCAGGGCGTCCCACTGGGTGCCTGCCTGCAGATACAGGTGTACGAGATCGTCGGTGCCGTCGAACTGTGGCAGGTCCCCGGCGTCGGCGGCGATATCGCCGCCGTCGCGCGCCATGTAATGCTGCGCGTTGGTCCGGCCGGTTCGGCCGCGTCCGGTCTGCGGCCCGGTCCGGTCCAGCGGCAGCGCCAGTGAGTAAGGGCGGCCGGTCCGCACCAGCCGTGCTGCCCTGGCTATCCGTTCGGGATCGACCAGATTCGCGGTCCCGACCTCGTCATCGGCGCCCCAGCGGCCCCAGTTGCGGTAGCGCTGGGCGAGTTCCTCGATCTGAGCGCGAGAGTAGGTATGCCTCATGCGGCCGCTTCGCTCGCCGGATCCAGGCTGCGTGCTGCGCGTTCAATCGGTGCGAAACCCGCGACGAGCGCCGCGGTGGACAGTGCTCGTTTCAAAAAGCGCGGAACGTCGTGCTCCCAGGTGAAGCCGATGGCGCCGTGTACCTGCACCGCGCTCCGGGCGACCCGGCCGAACGAGCGGGACGCCGTTTGGGCGGCCAGCAACGCGTCCACCGGATCAGCATGGTCCCCGATGTGCTCGGCGGTGGCGACCAGTACAGCGGTCCGCGCGCGTTCCACGTCCACGAACATATCCGCGCACCGGTGTTTGACCGCCTGAAAGGATCCGATCGGACGCCCGAACTGGTGCCGGACCAGTGCGTAGTCCACGGTCATCCGCAGCACTGCCTCGGCAGCACCGACCTGTTCGGCCGCCAGGCACAATGCCGCGGCGGCCAGCGCCCGATCCACCGCTACCGGATCTGCGGGCACCGCGGCCGCCTCGGCATCGGTGAAAGCGAATTCGGCGAATTCGCGGGAGGGATCGACCCCACGGGTAAGGCGGCGGCGCACCCCTGCACCCCTGAGATCGACGATGATCAGTGGGTGTTCCCGGTCGTCGTCGCGCACCAGCACCAGCAGGTCGGAGATATCACCGCTGAGCACCGGGCCGGTGCCGCCGGTGAGCCGTAATCGATCGCCGGTTCCCGTGATTCGTAGCTGCGGTGAGCGGACGGCCGCGGCGCCGATCGCGGCGCCGGAGGCCAGTCGCGCCGCCGGACCCGTGGCATTTTCCGGGTCGCCGGCCCGGAGTAGGCAGGCGGCCAGACCGGCCGACGCGAGCAGCGGGCCCGGCAGCAGAATTCTCCCCGCCTCCATGAGCACCACACTCAGTTCGAGCAGCGTGGCGTCAGTGCCGCCGGCTGCGTCGGGAAAGTGCAGGCCGGGCAGTTCCAGCTCGGTCATCCGAGCCCACAGGCTTCGCTGAGCTTGCTCGCCGAACCCATCCCGAGTGCGATCGAGCGGCGCATGCCGCTCGAACAGTCCACGGACCGCGTCTCGCAGCGCCTGCTGTTCATCGTCGAATTCGAATCTCATTGCACTCTCTTCCGTTGCGACCCCCAACCGGTCAGTCGCGCTTGTCCCGTGGCAGGCCGAGGATCTGCTCCGCGATGGTGTTACGTTGCATCTCGCTGGATCCGCCGTAGATGGAGATGGCCCGCGCGTTGAGGAAATCGCTCAGCCAGGCCACGGTGGAATCGGAATCGAAGCCGAGAGACTGCGGCTGCAACATCTCCTGAGGTTCGGCGCCGCGTAGGTTGTTCAGCGTGTCCCCAGCCAGCTCGATGGTCAGCTCGGTGACACTCTGCCGGTAGGTGGAGGCGACCAGCTTCACCACGGATGCGAGCGCACCCGGGTCTTCGCCGTTCGCGGCCATGGCCAGGACTTTCAGTGCCAGGCTGCGTTGCGCGTGGACGTCGGCGAGGCAGTGGGCGAGGCGTTCTCGGATGACCGGATCAGCTGCTCGGCCCATCGATTGCGCCAGGCCCCGGACCCGATCCAGTTCCAGCCTGTTGCGCAGCGAGGCCGCGATACCGCTGGTGCCTCGCTCGAACCCCAGCAGAGTCAGGGCGACCTTCGCGCCGCCGTTCACCGGGCCGACCAGGCGATCGCGGTCGGTGTGCGCGTTATCGAGGAAGACCTCGGAGAACTCGACCTGGCCTGCCATATTCGTGATGCCGCGGACCCGCACGCCGTCCTGCTCCAGCGGAATCAGCAGGAACGAGATGCCGCGTCCGCGCCGCTCGGCGGGGTCGGTGCGGACCAGTGCAAAAATCCAGTTGGCGGTGACGCCCGCGGTCTGCCAGATCTTCTGCCCGTCGACCCGCCAGCCGTGCTCGGTCGCCTCGGCTCTCGTCCGCAGCGCGAACAGATCCGAACCCGCCTCGGGCTCCGAATAGCCCTGGGCCCAGCGGATCTCACCGCTGAGCGTGCGGGGGAGGAAGTAGTCCTGCTGGTCAGGTGTGCCCCATGCCAGCAAAGTAGGGCCGAGCAGATTGATACCGAACGGGTCGTTCGGGGCGGGCAGATGTGGCACCCCCCGGCGGACGAACTCCTCGATCAGGACCGACTGATCGAATACGGAAAGCCCACGACCCCCGAATTTCTCGGGCCAGTGTGGTGCGAGCAGCGCGTTGTCGGTCAGTACCGCGCGCCACTGCTCGGTGAAACTCGCCAGCTCGTCCGGCGGGAGCGCGCCGACTCCGGCCCATGCAGCCGGGAGGTGCTGGTCCAGGAAAGCGCGCAGCTCCTTGCGGAAATGCTCGGCTGCCGGTGGAAAGTTCAGATCCATGGTGTCATCTCGTCCACATCGTCGGGATTCGGCATCGGGTGCTACACCTCGGGCTGTGGATCATCCGCGCGGGCCCGGCTCTTGACGGTCGGCACCACCGGGCGCTGTGTGGATCGGTCCCGGCCGCCGAAATCCGGGGTTTGAACGGTAGCGTCGCCACCGCTGAGCATCAGCCAGTGCGCGTGGTTCAGCTGGTGGAGCGCGAACGCGGAGGAGAGGGCCTGCCCGAACCCTTGGGCATCCTGTGCCTCATTCACCTGGTTCTTGATCAACGTGGACGCGACGGAGGGCAATTCGGCGATCCGGCGGGCGTATTCGATGGTCGAATCCACCAGTGCCGCCGACTCGAATACCCGCGATACCATACCGATGCGATAGGCATCCTCCGCAGTGAGGGAGTCGCCGGTCAGCAGGAGATCTTTGGCACGGCGGAATCCGAATTCCCAAGGATGCGCGAAGTATTCGACACCGCACATACCGAGCCGGGTGCCCACCACATCGGCGAAGGTCGCAGTGGTGTCGGCAACGATGAGGTCACAGGCCCACATCAGCATGAGGCCGGCCGCGTACACCGGACCCTGCACCGAAGCGATCGTGATCTTCTGGATATCTCGCCACTGTTTGGTCTTTTCCAGGTAGAAGTGCCGCTCCTGGCCCCACATCCGCTCGACGCCCGCCCTGGTGCCGCCGAACTGCAGGTAGGTGGGGTGCTGGCCAGGGCCGGGCACCCGCTCCGCGAGATGTTCACGCGATCCGAGGTCGTGGCCGGCGGAGAACGAGGTGCCCGCGCCACGCAATACGATGACCCGGACGGCGTCGTCGGCGCTCGCCGCGGCGAAGGCTTCGTCCAGTTCGACCAGCAGCCCCCGGTTTTGCGCATTGCGCTGACGCGGCCGATTCAGTGTGATGAGCGCAATGGCGCTGTCATCGATCGTCTCGTATTCGATCCAGTTGAAGTTCACTGCGTGTGCTCCGTTCGAGTGGTTCGGGAATCGGACTGGTCCCGGCGGCGACCGGAAGTAACGGCGGCACGTACGAAGCGACCGACTCGTGCCTGTGCCGCGCGGCTGTGCGCGACCGTGCCTGCCCAGTCGAGAAAGCCGTGTGGAAGCCGCGGATAGGTATGTGTCTCTACCTCGACACCGGCGGTTCGGAGAGCGTTCGCGTAGGCCACGCCGTCGTCGTGCAGGACGTCGAAACCCGCGAGAGCGATCAGGGTGGACGGGAGACCGGCGAGGTCCGCGTCGATCGGAGAGATTTCGGGGCCGTCGGCGTCCGGCGATTGGCCGAGGTACAGCTGCCAGCAAGTTTCGAGCGCGTCCTTGGACAGGATCGGCGACGGGCCCCCATAGGAAGGCCGTGTCATTCGCCGGTCGGTCACCGGATAGACCAATACCTGCCCGGCGAGGGCGTGTTCGGCGGAGTCCCGGGCGGCGACCGTGATCAAGTTCGCGCCCGCGCTGTCACCACCGGCTACGACCCGTCCTGGATCGTGGCCCAGCACTTGTGCTCCCGCCCTGCCGCGTGTCCACGCGAGCACATCGCGTACCTGCTGTAGCGCTCTGGGAAACGGGTTCTCCGGCGCCAACGCGTAGTCGATGGACACCACAGGGGTCCGGCTGTGCGTCGCCAGCGCGGCCGCGGTGCCGTCGAACCCGGCCGCCGAACCCGCGATCCAGCCGCCGCCGTGTGCCCAGACGAGCAGGCCGCCGGTGTGGCCTCCGGCCGGAACGTAGTGGCGCACACTGGCGGCGGCGGATTCGACAACAAGCTCGGTGACGGCGGTACTCACCGGTATCCGCGGCCCGAATCGCTCGGCGCAGAGGAGATACTTCGCCCGGATACCGGGCAAGCCGTCGGCGGGAATCCTGGCTCTGGCGTCGATCACCGCCCGCGCTTGCGGGTCGAGCCCGGTCGCCGATGTTGCCGGATGATTGTCCACGACATCCGCTCCTAGCCGATCTTCGGCCGGGAAGTACTCGGAAACCCGGCGTGACTCGTTTCCTGGATCGCCACGGCGTCCGTGCCGGGCCTCGGTGGCCGAATCTAGTCAGCGGGCGCGTGGTGAGCGGGCGGATGTTCGGCGCGGATTGTCGCGTTCTCCAACCGGGTGCTGCCTACCGATCGACCGGCCGGTCCGCAGTCGTGGAGCGATAGCGAGCGAGGCGCTGTGCGGAGATGGTCAAGGGGCGCCGGTAGCTCGGATCGAGCCGGTCCCGACTGGGCAACTCACGAGACTCGGCCAGTGCGCGCTCCCGGGCCGGAAAATGGTCGAGTGGGGCGGGCTGCTGCTCGGCACCTTCCGGCGGGTTCGACACCGGGAGTTGCCAGTCGGTGAGCACCAGCCGCCTCCGGATAGTCCATGTCTCGTCCTCCTTGACCAGGTGGTCGATATATCGGCCACCGACCATCGAGAAAGGCTTGCCGATCTTGGTCATGCTGCTGGCGATGAAATAGGTCTCCGCGTGCGCTTCGGCGCCGTCGATCTCGACACTGTGATTGCCGATGAAATGGTGGGTGCTGTGCCGCTGCTCGCGCAGAGTCGACTCCATCCACTCGTAGAATTCCTCGCGGCCGCCGACGAAGACCGCGTGATCGTCCTCGGCGTCCGGGTGATAGGTACTCAGGAAGAGATCACGGTCGAGCCGGTCCGCGGCCCGCGCGAATCGGGTGACGACCTCGAGGATCTCCTGTTTGTCGAGCAGTCGCTGCAGCTGCCGCACCATCTTCTCGTCGGCCGTCATGTGCTCTCCCTATTACGCGCAAACGGTTCCCGGGCCGAAACGCTAGCGCGCTGTGCAGCACCCGTCCGGATCGCGGCGGAGCTGGATTGTGCGGCTCCACAACCGAGTCGCACGGCATCCCGGCCGGATCGACGGTCTACTCGCCGGGGCGATCCCATGGCATATCGCCGACGAGTCGTAGCGCGGCGATGGACAGTTCGGCCTTGAGTTGGTCCGTGGTTTTGTTCAACAGATCGAGCCCGGTGAGTTTCTCGATCCGGGCGAGCCGGTAGCGGATGGTGTTCTCGTGCACGCCGAGTGTCTTGGCGGCGCGGCGGACATTTGTGGACTCCAGGAATACCCGGGCGGTGACGAACAGGTCGTCCTCGCCGACCGAGCCGTCCAGCCCCTTCAGGTTGCGCCGGGCGTAAGCGCGCGCCTCGTCCACGTCGACCGAGGCGACGAAGGGCAGGGCGGGGCCGAAATCGCCGACCAGGACCGCGCGGGGTAGCTGCGGGTGGCGAAACCGCTGCGCGCACCGCATTGCCTGCTGACACTCGGCGTACCGGTCGTGCGTGTCGGTGACGTGGGTGAATCGCTCCGAGACGACCGCCGAGATGTCGAGGGGGCAGTGTCGCTCGGCGAGCAGGCGCGCCAGCTCGTCCCGCAGCGCCCGGAGATCGGATTTCGGAGCGTCGGCGAAGACCACGACGTCACGATGACGTACCGAAGTGAGGATGTTCCCGCCGCCGAGGGCACTGCCTGCGAGCGCGGTCAGATTCCGGACATCCTCCGGGGTCAGACCCGCCGGAGACGCCGTGCTGAACAGCATGAGCAGATGCTCGGCGCCGGTGGTGAGACCGGCCACGTCGGCGCGGTCGGTGAGCGCGGCGGTATCGGTGTTGTCGGCGAGTAGGGCGCGAAGCACGCTCCCGCGCAATTCCGCGACTGTCGCCGCCTTGTCGTTGGTCGCCGCTACCGCGGCGCCGAACCGCGCGCCGACCCGATAGACAACATCGTTCTCGAACGGTTGAAACGGCCGCGCGATCTCGTGGACCACGATATGCCCCCAGCGTTCGGCACCTAGCTCTATGGGGGCGACGATGCAGCGATGGTGGATGTCGAGCGCGGGCAGCGCAGCGATCGTGCGCGTCTCTCTCTGGTCCCGGAGGCGGTCCAGATCCTTGCGGATCCGGGGATGCGCCTGGATCCGTCTGTCGCTGAAATCGACCAGGCGGCAGTGCTCGGTACCGTCCGGGTATCCGTGCGCGACTTTTCGCCAGTTCCGGTCGTGCACGCTGACCGGTCTACCGAGCAACCGCGCCGCGTTGCCTGCGAAGGTGGCAGGTGACATCCCTGCCGCGACGAGATCTTCGAGCAGCCGGTCGAGTCGGATCAAACGCCGCAGGGTGGCGTTCTCACTGCGCGCCCGCTGCAGCGATTCCATTTGTTTGCCCAGCGTCATGGTCATCGCCAGCGGTGCCCCGCACAACGCGCCGAGTTGGCTGGCGGCCTCGATCTGCCAGGCCGAGAACTTCGCCTGCTCGTGCTCGGTATCGAGGAATGCCAGGCCGACTACATCGTCGTCGAAGGTGAGTGGGATGCCGAGCATCGAAAATACGCCCAGTGCCCGGGAGGCCGGTTCCCACTTCCGCACCAGCGGGTCGGTGAGGCTGTCGTTGACGACGACGGGCGCCCGGCGGGTCAGGATCTCGTTCGAGAGCGGGTCCGTGCCGTCCACCATGGCGCGGGCTCGGGCGGTGTAGTCGGTTCGGCCCAACGACAGACCGATATGGAAATAGCCCGAGTCGTCGTCGGGCAGGGAAATCGAACACCGGCTCACTCCGGTGGACATCGCGAACGCACTCGCTACCGAGCGGAGGACCGCGTTCATCTCCGGATTGGAGTGGGCGGTACGGGCAACGGAATTCACGGCGCCGATCACCGTGGGTAGCAGCGATCTGCTGTAGGAATCCATCGTGGTGGCGGACATAGCGGCGGTCATGGTGGCGGGACCTCCGAAGCAAAGGAACTGTGAACTGGAACACAGTATGGTGGCCGATGCCTCTTTCGTCAAGGTATTGACAGAAATGCCGGAATGCGGGTTGGCCAGCGCGGATCGGCAGATTTCAAGGCAGAAATGGCGTCGCCGATAGGGCGAGCAGACTACGGCGTGGACGGTGTCAGGAGCTGTTTCACCTGTGATTTCACAAGCTTGCCGCTGGCGTTTCGGGGCAACGGCACGGTCGTCAGCACAATAGTCGCGGGCACTTTGAAGGCTGCGAGCCGCTCGGCTGTAAAGGCCCGGAGTTCGTCCGGCCCGATCGTATATCCCTTGTTGAGCCGTACGACAGCACACACTTCTTCACCGAGCCGGGGATGCGGCACACCTATCACGGCCGATTCCGCCACTGCCGGGTGGATGGAGAGCACCGATTCCACCTCACCGCTGCTGATGTTCTCGCCACCGCGAACAACCACATCTTTCAACCGGCCGACGATATAAAGGAATCCCTCGTCGTCGGCGCGCACCAGGTCCCCGGTGCGGAACCAGCCACCGTTGAACGCCGCTCGGGTTTCCTCGGGCCGATCGAGATAGGACCGTGCGACCTGGGCGCCACGCACGAGTAGTTCCCCCGCCGTACCGACCGGTACGTCCCGCCCGTTGGAGTCGGTTACTCGCACCTCGACGGTCGGTAGCGGCCTGCCGATGCTGGTCGGCCGTCGGACGAACTCCGGCCCGGAAATCGTGGTCACCGTCGAGGTGGTCTCGGTCAGTCCGTAACCGGTCACCGGGCGTACACCGCCGCCGAGCAGGCCGTTGATCTCCATTACCTGACTCACCGGCGCCAGCGAGCCGCCCGATCCCAGGGAGCGCAACGGCGTCGGCGCGGGATCGGCATGGATCAGATCAAGTATCTCGCGCACGGTCAACGGCGGCCCGGAGAAGGAGGTGATCCCGTGCCGACGGATCAGCTCGTGGGCCTGCGTCGCGTTCCACTTGTACAGTAACGTCAAGCACGATCCGCTGAAAGCGGCGCTGTAGACGAGGCTGAGCCCGGCGATATGAAACATCGGATAGACGTTCAAGGTGGTGGAAGGTCCTGCCGGTCGCTCGCCACGAAGTTGTAGATGCAGCAGGTTCGTGACGTGATTGCGATGGGTGGAGATCACCCCCTTGGGGTGCCCGGTCGTACCGGAGGTGTAGAGAATCGTGGCGGGCGCATCCGGATCGACGGTGGCCGCGGCGAAGCGCTCGGGGTCGCCGCCGCGGGCCAGTAGATCCTCGATCGAAACGGTTTCGGGGACGTCATCGCCGCAACGCACACCCACCAGTGCAGTAGTACCGTCCACAATCGTGGCCAGCGATTCGGCGCGTTCTCGATCGGCGAATACCACTGTGGGCCTGCTGTCCTCGTAGAGGAAGCGCAATTCCTCGGTTCCGAACCAGGCATTGAAACCGACCACAACCGCACCTGCAAGCTGGGCGCCCCAGAACGCGAGCGCCCATTCCGGATAGTTGCGCATGGCGATGGCGATCCGATCCCCGGGACGCACCCCCAAATCGCCGCGCAGCGTCCCGGCCAGCGCGCTCGCGGCGTGCCACTGCTCGGTGAAGGTCCACTCCGCGCGCTCGAAGCGCAGTGCCGGGCGGTCACCGTGCCCGCGTGACTCGCGCAGCACATCCAGCAGAGTATGCGGCGCGCGATCGAAAACCTTGTACGTATGCCCCCCGACCACGGCGGTGGTCAACGGGAACTGTGTACCGGCACCGACCGGCCAGACGGGGCCGGCCGGACCAGCCGGTTCCTCCCGGTTCACCCTGGTCACGGCGTCTCCTCTCGGTAAGTCGGTTTCGGTCAGGCGGTGACGAACTCGCACAGGCTGTCCATGGCGGTGCGCGCGCGGCTGCGGTACTGCGCGAATCCGCCTCCGTAGGCGAGTGCCTGACGTGGTTTGCCCGGGATATTTGCCCCGACCCACCAACTGTCCGTTTTCCAGATCAACGTCGCCTCGTATACCGAATTGGCGTGATCGCCCCAGGTCCGCTCGGCTTCCGCGGCGGGCTCGATCGCGGACCGGCCCGTGCTCGCCAGACTGTCGATCAGATCCGCGATATAGGTGGTCTGGAAGTCGCACAACAGCGGAGGGGAGAAGTGGAACGCCGGAGACTGCGGGCCGTTCACGAAGTACAGGTTGGGAAATCCCGCGGTCATCAGTCCGAGTAGGGTCCGTGCTCCGTCCGACCAGTGCTCGGCCAGCCTCCTGCCGGCCCGTCCGCGAATATCGATCCGCAGTGCGGCACCAGTAGCGGCGTCGAATCCGGTGGCGAAGATGAGCACGTCGAGTTCGTGCACCGCGCCGCTCGCCTGCCGGACTCCTTCGGGCAGAATCTCCGCGACGGGGTCGGTGCCGATATCGATGAGTTCGACGTTGTCGCGATTGAACGCCTCATAGTATCCGGATTCACCGGGCGGCCGCCGGGACAGCGGCGGATGGTTCGGCACGAGTTTATCGGCGGTCTCGCGATCGCGTACCACCGCGCGGATCTTGCGCTCCAGGAAGGACCGCAGCTCGTCGTTCGCCGATTCGCTGCGGATCAGGTCCGGAAAGCTCCGTCCCATGTGGACACCGCCTGCGCGCCAGCGCCATTCGAAGTCCGAGAGCCGTTCGGCCGGTCCGACGTCGACGGCGTTGCGCGCCTCGGGTAGCACGATCCGGCCGTCCATCAGCACCATGCCGGGGCCGCGTGACTCGTGCTCCAGCTGGCGAATCTCGGCGTAGTTCTCCTTGACGAACTGCTCGTAATCCGGATCCATCGGAGCGTTCCGCAGTGGGAAGCACCAGTTCGCGGTGCGCTGGAACACCGCGAGGTGCGCGACGTCGGGGCAGATCGATTGGATCACCTGAACACCGCTCGCGGCGGTCCCGACCACTCCCACGCGCCTGTCCGCGACGACCGGATCTGGATCGGGCCAGGCGCCGGTGTGTACGAGTTCGCCGCGGAACCTGTCCAGGCCGGGGATGTCGGGATAGTTGGGGGTGGAGAGGAATCCGGTAGCCAGCACGACATGTGATGACCGGAACACTTCCTCCGCACCGTCGACGGTCGCGGTGGTGGTCCAGGTCGCGGAGGCTTCGGCGAAGATCATCCGGGTGACGCGCCTGCCGAACCGGATATCGGGCCGCAGGTCCAGGCGGTCCGCGACCCAATTGAGGTAGCGCTCCACCTCGGGCTGCCCGGCGTACTTCTCCGACCAGTGCCAGTCCTGTTGGATATCGTCGCGGAATCCATAGGAGTACTCCAGCGACTCGATATCGACGCGGGCACCGGGGTATTTGTTCCAGTACCAGGTGCCGCCGACACTATCGCCCGCTTCCAGGAGAACGGCCGTGAAACCCCGGTGCCGCATTCTGTAGAGCGCGTTGAGGCCGGCGAATCCGGCTCCGACGATGACGACGTCCACAGTTGTGGCCGCGTACCGTTCGTCTGCTGACATCGATCTTCTTCTTTCCTCTGCGATCGGAATGGCCGCCACCGGCACTGTCGTGGGACTCAGTCCGCCAATTCGAAGGACGCCACCCCGAAGTCATCCACCACGGTGGGCCGGAATCGCAGCGGGGCGTCGATAGTGGGTGTGCCTCCCGGGATGAGAGAACTGATGAGCCGCGGCCCCTCGTCGAGCTCCACCACGGCCACCGTGTAGGGCACCTTGTCCACGAACCATTCGTGTATGGCGCGGTGGTACACGACCCAACTGACCAGCCGTCCGCGTCCGCATGCCTCGACCCAGGCGGGCGCATCGGCCAGGCAGTCCGGACATTCCTCGCGGGCCGGCAGCCACGAGTGCCCGCACCTGCCGCAGCGCTGGTAAGTCAGCCGCCCGTCGGCCAATGCGACCCAATACGGTTCGGTCAGCGCAGTGATCTCCGGCAGCGGCGCGCGGGTCATCGGTCGCCCAGGATCAGAGTGGAATGGGTTGTCATGATGCCTCCCTGGTTGCTGACGATGCAGGTGTTCGCGTCGGGTACCTGTGCGGTAGAGGTCCCCCGGATCTGCCGCACGCCCTCGATGACGAGTTGCATTCCGGGTATACCGGTCTCTGCCAGCAACCCGCCGCTGGTGTTCAGTGGCAGCGCCCCACCCAGCCGGACGGCGCCGTCGCGGACGAACTTCCCGCCCGCGCCCTTCGCGCAGAACCCGTAATCCTCCAGCGTCATGATCGGAGCGATCGTGAAGCAGTCGTACAGCTGCGCACAATCGATATCGGCGGGTGCCATCCCCGCCATCTCGAATGCGGTAGCGGCGGAAATAGTGGCTGCGGTCGTGGTCAAAACGGGACGTTGCGCGACATCCCAGGAGGTCTGGCCCTGCCCGAATCCGAGGATCGGCACCGCATCGGTGACTCCGCACCGAGCCGCTCGCTCGGCGCTCATCACGACAACCGCCGCGCCACCGTCGGAGATCAGGCAGCAGTCGTCGCGACCCAGCGGATCGACCACGGCCGGTGCGGCCGCGTGATCGTCCAGCGATAGCGGCCGGCGCAGCTGGGCGTGCGGATTGGTCAGCGCGTGCGTGCGGGCGGCGACCGCGATCTCGCCCAGATCGCCGGGCGTGGTGCCGAACTCCTCCATATGCCTGCGCGCGATCATGGCATACCCCGCAGGGGTACCGAACCAGCCGTATACCGCGTCGTCGCCCCAGCCGCGTTCGTACGCCTGCCGGGTACCGGTCCGCGGGTTGTCGGCGATCGTTACCAGGGCTACTTCGCACTGTCCGTGCTCGATCGCCATCGCGGCGTAGGAGATCATCGAGATATTGGTCGCCCCGCCCTGGTCCCACACGCCGCCGATACGGGGTTGCAGGCCCAGTGCTTCGGCGACCGTCTGTCCATACATCATCCGGTAACCCGACGTCGGGTATTTCACGAACACGGCATCGATATCGCGCTTATCGATTCCCGCGTCCGCGATGGCCTTGCGGGTCGCCTCGACATTGAGGGAGATGGTCGACCGGCCGGGAAGTTTCCCGTACTCGGTATGGCCGATCCCCGCGATGACAGTTTTTCCTCGCATTAATCTCCTCGGTTCGTATCGTCACTCGCCGACGAATTCGACATCGCGCTTCTCCGCAAAAGCGCGTGGGCCCTCGACGGCATCCTTGGTGTAGCGCAGGAGTTTCAGCAGCGATTCTTCGAGCCGGAGCCCTGTCGGTAGATCGACATCGCGCGATCGGAGTGCCAACTCCTTGGTGGCCTGTACCGCCAGCGGTGCGTTGTCCCGAATGCGCCGCGCGGTGGTGAGCGCGGTCTCCAGGAGATCTTCGTGTTCTACGAGCCGGTTGACCAAGCCCCAGCGCAGCGCCGTTTCGGCATCGAAACTTTCCCCGGTCAGCAGCGCCTCCATGGCGATGGCATGGGGTAACTGGGCGATGAGCCGCTGAGTTCCGCCGTTACCGGGTAGCACACCTCGTCGCACCTCACTCAATCCGAATGTCGCACCGGGTGTCGCGAATCTGATATCCGTCGCGAGCAACAGGGTCAGGCCGCCGCCGAGGCAGTATCCGTTTACTGCGCCGATCACCGGCTTCCACATCTCGATGCCGCGATTGAGTAATTGCCCGCGCTGAGTCAGCCAGAAGTCGCCGAGGTCGGTCGAATTACCCAGAAAAGATTTCAGATCGGCGCCGGTACTGAATGCCTTGTCGCCCGCACCGGTGATGACCGAGACCCGAATATCCCGATTGTCACGGATCTCCTGCCATATCTCGGAGAGGCGATGATAGGCATCAGCGTCCATCGCGTTCATTCGTTCCGGGCGATTGATGGTGACCAGCGCTATCTGGTCCTTGATTTCGAGGTCGATGGCCAATTCGCTAGCTCCCTGGTTCGGTTGGCGGCGACGATACTGGTGCGCCGAGCCGGAACCGGAGGCTTGCAGACGGGGAACTTGTGCGTATCTCCAGCATCGGATCCGGACGGGGAAGCGGCGTTTCCACGACGTTGGTCACCGGCGCGTGAGTGCGGTGACGCGGTGCCGGAGACATTCGACCCGGCGCTTGTAGCCGCCTACAACCCGGCGGAGATCTCGATGCGGAGGTCCGTTGTGACGCTCCTTACATTCGTGCGGTGAATGGCAGCGACACCCCCGGAGACGGAGGACCTATGGGGACTCGGATCAGTGCCGAGAAGGAGAAGTGCATCGGAGCGGGCCTCTGCACCGTCGCCGCGGCGCACTTCGATCTGGATGAGTCAGGAAAAGTCGTGGTGCTGCAGGACGGCGATATCGCAGAGGCCGACCTCGCGCTTGTCACCGACGCGGTATCCATGTGCCCCGCTGAGGCGCTGAGCCTGCGGGAAGACGGTTGATCGCACCGAGACGTTCGTAGATCTAGACGAGGAGCACCATGAGTATCGATACTCTCCCCAGCATCGACTGGATGTCCGAGGACTTCCAGACCGATGTGGAGCGTGCATGTGCGGCGATCGCCCCGCACCAGAAGGGGCCGGGCCTGGTCCGCAGTGATCGGGGAATCGAGATCGTGAACTACGCTCTCGCGCTGAGTGTCGTACGCGACGCCCGATTCAGTTTGGCCATGCCGTCGCGACTCCGCACCATCGGCATTCCGGACGGAGCCGCCGCACGCTCCTTCCTGAACTTCCTGTTCAGCCGCGAAGGGGTAGATCATGTTCGTGCGCGAAAGGCGTGTGCGCCCTGGTTCACCGCCTCCGGCGCCGAGAAGCTGCGCGAGCAAACCCGTGCCTGGGTGAATCAATGGCTCGACGAAAGTAATTCGGAGCGTGCGGACTTCGATTTCCTCGGCCTTCTGTCGAATCGTCTTCCCTCGACCCTGTTCTGCCTCATGATCGGGGCACCGTTGAGCGACGCCGGTTTCATCCAGCACATGTCCGAGGAGATGATGCTGCTGACCGCGCCGCCGGCCCCAGGGAATGCCGAGCGCATCGAGGACGCCGCGATCAAGACTCAGGCATACCTACTGGACCAGGCCGAACAGCGGCGGCGGAAGCCCGGTGCGGACCTGCTGTCGCATATGGTCGGGGTCGAGGCCACCGGCGCGATCGACACCGACGATATTCTCGCGGTCGTTTTCAACGCGCTGGTCGGCAGCACCGACACCACCAGTAGCCAGATCTGCCTGAACCTGCAGGCGCTGGCCGCGAATCCGGATCAATGGCGGCTGCTGAAGGAGAACCCGGCGCTGGTCTCCAAAGCTGTCATGGAACTGCTGCGGTACAACCCGGGCGCATGGTCGGTGCAACGTTCGCCCTTCGACGAGATGGAATTCGAAGGACTGCGAATCACCCCGGAGGACACCCTCTTTCCCGCGGTTTTCGCGGGCAACAACGATCCGGCCGCCTTCCCCGAGCCGCGTCGGCTGGATATCGAGCGGGAGCACGCGGTCACTCCGCTCAACTTCGGCACCGGCCGGCACGGCTGCCTCGGTCGGATGATCACGCTGATGGAGCAGGAAGAGGTGCTGCTTGCGGTGACGCGGAAGTGGAAGTCCTGCACGGTGCTCGACGCCGATTTCAGCGGCAAGATGTTCGCGCTGGCTCCGCAGAGCTTCCGCGTGTCGTTCGTCCCGGATTCGGAGTAACTTCCGCCCGGATCGGAATGCCCGGCCGATCGGCCGGGCATTCCGGCGCCGCGTCATGCGTCCAGAAAGGTGACCGGAGATGGTCGTCAGGTGTCCGGTTTGCGAGATTGCGGTCGATATCGACTTCTATCCCGAGGCCATTCGCCGTGAATACAACGACAGTGAGATCGAGTTCTGGAGGTCGCTGGACAAACAGTGGACCGGTGCTCCGTCCGGCGGACATTCCGTGCCCGCGTCCGCCGCTCCGGTGGTGTCCGTATGACCGGTCCACGACGCGCGGTTCCGCCGCTGCCCAGGGTCGGGATCTGGACCGATGTGTTCGATTTCCTTCCGATCGGCCGGGCTCGGGAGCTCGCGGCCGAACTGGAGTCGCTCGGTTTCGGCTCGGTGTGGCTGCCGGAGATGGTGGGCCGGGACCCGTTCGTCCAACTGTCGATGCTGTTGTCCGCCACGAGGCGGATGACCGGTGCGACCGGTATCGCGAGTATCTGGGCGCGTGATCCGATCACCACCGCCTGCGCGGCGAATACGCTGACCGAAGCCTTCCCGGACCGGGTGCTAGTCGGGCTCGGGGTGAGCCACCGGTCGGTGGTGGTGGGCATGCGTGGCCACGACTACCGGAAACCGCTCACCGCGATGCGGGTCTACCTCGACGCGATCGCGGCCGCACCGTACTCCGCGGTACCGCCCGCCGCGCCTGCCCGCTACATGCTGGCGGCGCTTCGGCCACGCATGCTGGAGTTGGCCGGGACCCGGACCGCGGGCGCGCACCCCTATCTGGTGACACCCGAGCACACCGCGAGCGCCCGGCTGGTGCTCGGTGCCGGACCCATGCTCTGTCCCGAGCAGACCGTGGTGGTGGAATCGGATCGAGCGAAGGCGCGGGCGATCGCCCGGCGTTTCCTGTCGGTATATCTCACCCAGCCCAATTACTTGCGTAACTTGCGTGAGCTCGGCTTTACCGAGGCCGATTTCGGTGCCGGTGGTTCGGACCGGCTGGTGGACGCGCTGGTCGTGCACGGCGATATCGACAGCGTGGTCGCCCGGGTGAACGAGCACAGGGACGCCGGTGCTGATCAGGTCGCGGTGCAGGTGCTCTCCGAAGTTCCGGGCGAGCCGCCGATCAGGGCCTGGCGGGAGCTGGCTGCGGCCCTCCCCGCGATCCGCGGCTGAACCCACACCGTACAGAAGCTGCGGTGACGGGTGCGGCGGGCCGAATATCCGGCCCGCCGCACCCGTCACGCGGGGAGTGTCGATGCGTCGATCGGGCTGTTCGGGTCTGCGATCAGATCCGGCGCCAGCACCGCACGGTCCGGATTCGCCAGTACCCGCCGGGCGGCGACGTGGTCCCGCGGCGCATCCAGGGACTCGACTGCCATCAGTTCACCTGCGGCATCGATCCGGCACACCGAGAAGCCGCCCGTCGCGGGGTTACCCCGGAGTACCGCGCGGTCTTCGGGTCGGGCGCATCCCGCGATCATCAGTTTGTGGCCGTACTGCTCGGTCCAGAACCACGGCACCGCCCGGTACGGCTGCGCGAAATGGCCGGCCGCGATGCCCTTGGCGAGGTAGCGGGCCTGATCGGTGCCGTTCTGCACCGATTCCAGACGGATCGTCCGGCCGGAGACCGCGCAGGGGAACAGCGCGCAGTCGCCGATCGCGTACACCCCGGGCGCGTCGGTACGCAGATTCTCGTCGACGACGATGCCGTCCGCGGTCGTGAGTCCCGCCGCGGCGGCGAGTTCGATGTTGGGTGCCACCCCGATACCTACCACCACGGAGTCTGCCGGGAGCCGCTCCCCGGAATCGAGCACTACCTCGCCGGGGCGGAGGGACCGTACGGAAGTGCCCAGTGCCAGCCGAACGCCGTTGGCCGTCTGTAAGGTGGCCAGATGGTCCGACATCGGCGTCGAAACAGCCCTGGTCAACAGTCGCGGCGCCGCCTCGATCAGGGTCACTTCGACATCGTGCGCTCGTGCCGCGCAGGCCAGTTCGAGACCGATGAAACCGCCGCCGACGATACACAACCGGCGCCCCGGCCGCAGTTGCCGGCGAATGGCCTTCGCGTCGCTCAACGAACGGAGCACAGCGTATGGGGCCGCCGCCGGAATCGATCTGGCGGTCGCGCCGGTCGCCAGGACCAGGGTGCCGTACGGCTGGATCGCACCGTCCGCGAGCCGGACGGTGCGGGTGTCGATATCCAGCGCCGCCGCCGACTCGCCGAGCCGTAGACGGATGGACCGGTCCTGCCAGAAGCCGTCATCCCGGATCTCGACGGCGGATCCGCCTTTGAGGTAACTCTTGGACAAGGGCGGCCGGTTGTAGGGCTGATGCGGCTCCGCACCGATGACGACGATGTCGCCGGGGAAGCCTTCGTCGCGCAAGGCGATCGCCGCCGAGACACCGGAGTGCCCGGCACCGATGATGACAATGGGGTCAGAGTTCATTCCACGTCTCCACTGCGGGGCGGGGACGGCTTCGTCCCCGGAAAGCTGGAACAGGTTGTCGCGGTCGGGCAGTCGAGGGGCGAGTGGCCCGGTCGGCGGTCAGGGAGCCTGGACGAGCGCACCGGTCTCCACACCGAGAATCTGCAGCGCGACGTGCTTGGAGTGGCCTCGCACCATACCGGTGGAACCGGCGATGAACCACAGTTTGGGGTGCCCCGACTGGCGGAAGGTATTGCGGAGTTCACCGTACTCGTCGAGCCCCCACACCGGTGTAACGCGCTCGACGACGTCGTCACCGAGGATCGGCCGTGCGATATCGCGCATATTGGACCAACCGGTGGCGAATACGACGATATCGGCGTTCTCAGTGGTGCCATCCGAATAGACCACGCCGGTCTCGGTGAACTCGGTGATCTCGCCGCGTTGCACGCGCACGGTGCCGTCGATGATGAGCTGTGCGCAGCCCTTGTCGATGTAGTAGCCGCCGCCGCGACGCAGCGCGGCGCCCAACATCCCCTCGGCGCCACGGCCCAGGTCGACCTCGAAGCCGACCCTGGTGAGCCCGTCGATGAGGTCGGCGTCCAGTTCGGCGATCGCGCGGGTGGCGGCGGGACCGAGTTCCTCCAGCGCGAGCAGATATGGCATCGAGGCGTTGAGCAGATCGGCGTCGCCGAGTTCGGGACCGTCCTCGGTCCAGTACGCGCCGTGGAAGATGGGGATGCCGTTGACACCCGACATCACGTAGGTGCCGCCGCGCTGCACGATGGTCGTCGCCTCGGCACCGCCCTCGTAGAAACTCTGTGCCACGTCCTGCCCGCTGGAACCGGTGCCGACCACGATCGCCTTGACACCCGGGTAGTCGCGGCCGCCACTGAAGGCACTGGAATGGACGACTTCCCCGCGGAACCGCCCCGCGCCCGGAATTTCCGGAGTGTAGGGCAGCCCGGCCTGCCCGGTCGCGAATACGAGATGGCTGGGACGCAGGACGCGCTCTCCGCCTTCCCGGTCGACGACGACAGTCCAGCGTCCCTCGTCGGCGTCGTAGTCGGCGCGTTTCACCTCGGTCCGCACCCAGGCATTCAGCTGGACCAGGTTGACATACGACTCGATCCAATCGCCCATCAGCTCGGCCGGGGTGTACAGCGGCCAGTTGGCGGGGTACTCCAGGTACGGGAACCGGGCGAACCAATAGGTGTCGTGCAGAGACAACCCGGCGTACCGGCGGCGCCAGTTGTCGCCGAGACGTTCTTCCTTGTCGACCACAAGATGCGAGACACCGAGGTGGCGCAGCCGGGCCGCGAGCATCAAGCCCGAATGGCCGGCCCCCACAATCAGCACCGTCGGCTCGAAATCGGCGAATTCCCGTTCCTCCGATCGGGTTTCGTAGAATGTCCGACGACCGCGGATCGCGGTGTTGTACTCGGGAAATTCGACATCCCGGATAGAGGTGTGGCGCTCTTCGTGCCCGATCAGGTCCTCCATGCTGGTCGCCATCGTCCATGCCTTCCAGCCACCGTCCACCTCACGGAGCCGGACCACGCCGCGACACTGCGCCGGGTCGGTACGGAAGGTGAGCAGTGCCTCGATGGTGATGCCGCCGTCTGCGCGGGTGACCGTGGGTTGCTTACCCACCTCCACCGCGAAATCTCGTGGGTTGACGAGGGACGCGAACTCGCCGATCAACCGGATGATCCCGGGAACACCGCGGTAGGTGCGAATATCCCAGGTCAGTGCGAGTAGATCACGCCACCAGCTGTCCGCGACGAAGAGCTCCGCGATATCGTCCCCGTTCTCGTTCCGGAGGCAGGATTCGAGCCGCCGCAGCCATTGCGACACTTCGGCTGTCGCGTCGAGGGACGGAGTAAGGTCCTGGGGCGTAGTCACTGCGGTCATGGTCGGGTCGCCTCTTCGTTTGTGTCGTTCAGGGCCGGCGAGGGCGGTATCCGCTCGCGGCGGGTTGTGCCGACGTCGCTTCTGCGCGGACGCTAGCCGAGCGGGCGTTCCGATCATCTACGCTCAAAATGGGTGTTTGTTCATATCGACAGCCGAGGGGTTCTCATCGTGCAGACAACGACGGACGGTCTACCCAGGGCGACCAGCGGTGAATCCTTGGCGTCCCGGGTCACGGTCCATGAGATGGACAATCTGATCGACCAGGTGCTGGCAGCGCGGTATCCGAACATAGACAGTGCCGCCCTCCGGATGTCCACCAATCTCAAACGAACGCTCACCTACCTTGCGCATCGAGAAGCGACCGCGGTATACGACCGTTTCGGATGTCCGGAGGCCGCCTCCCGAGTGCTTTCCATGCTCTGGATCTTCGGCGAGATGCTCACCCGCGATATCTGTAAACTGACCGGCGTCTCCCGCCAAGCGGTCGCAGGTGTGCTCAACACCTTGGAGAAGCGCGGGCTCATCAGCCGCGACCGGGCCAAGGACCAGGATCGACGACAACACACCGTCCGGATCACGCCGGCGGGATCGGATCTGATCGGCCCCAGCCTGCTCGCGCAGAACGAAGTCCACTCCGAGTTCTTCTCGGTGCTCAGCGCTGACGAGGCCGAGCAGTTCGCCGCGACCCTATCCAAATTGCTGCGCGCGCAGAGCGCCGGGCACCCCGGCACGGACGGAGCCTGATCGCCGGCCCGGTCGAGTCAGCGCGCGGTCCAGCCGCCGTCGACCGGGATCGCGGTGCCGGTCACGAAGGTCGCGGTGCGCCCACACAACCACGTCACCGCCGCGGCGACTTCGCCGGGATCGCCCATGCGTTCCATGGCCTGCTTGTTCTGGAGCTGTCGCGCGTCCTCCGGGCCGGTTCGGACCAGCCGGCGCTGTAACCCGGGGGTGTCGATAACGCCCGGGCACACCGCATTGACCCGAATCCCTCGCGTTGCGTATTGCAGTGCCGCTGATTTGGTGAGCCCGACGACACCGTGCTTCGCGGCCACGTACGCGGGTGAGTTGTCGGCTGACCCGGTCAGGCCCACCGCGGACGCGATGTTGACGATCGAGCCGATCGCGTCCGGGGTCTCCAGCAGGTGTGGCAGCTCATACTTCATCGACAGATAGACGCCACGCAGGTCGACGTCGAGGACGAGATCCCAGTCCTGCTCGGTGAGATCGGCGAGATCGACCGCCTTGGTGCCGAGTCCGGCATTGTTCACCGCCGAATCGAGCCGGCCATAGGCCGACCTGACCGCGTCCAACGCGGACCGCACCGACGCGGCCGATCGCACATCGCAATGGACACCGACGGCGTCGGCACCCGCGCGGCACAGCTCTGCGGCAGTCGCACCCGCACCGTTTTCGTCGAGGTCGAGCACCCCGACCGAGAATCCGGACCGGCCGAGGCTCAGCGCTATCGCGCGGCCGATCCCGTGGGCGGCTCCGGTGACGACTGCGACGGGCTTGCTGGACGGCATGGGCACTCGATCTCCTCCGGGTACTTGAGCAACCGGACGTTAATCGCGGGTACGGCCGCAGCGGATGAGAGGACAGCGGCTCGTTGGAGAAGATTCCGATCTGCCGCAGCGAGGGTGTTCCCGGTCACCTCGGCGCCGGATAGCTTCCCCAGCGTCGCGGATGGTCCGCGGAGCCGCCGGACGGGGGGAGCCACGACGGCACGTCGAGTTCGAGGAGGAGCGCATGGCGCTCGAAGGTTTGCAGGGAAAGTCCGCGGTCGTCACGGCGGGCGCGCAGGGAATCGGCGCCGCTGTCGCGGAACGTCTGGTCGGCGAAGGCGCGCGGGTCGCGATCGTGGATATCGACGCGGATCGGGTGCGGGCCTTCGCCGAATCGCTGGGAGATTCGGCGATCGCTATCGCCGGCGATGCCTCCACTCCGGAAGGCGTCGAAACCTATCTCGCACAGGCGGTGGAGGCGTTCGGCCGGGTCGACCTGGCACATCTCAACGTCGGAATCGGCAATAAACCGCATTTCGTCGCCGACAGCGAGATCGATGATTTCGACAAGGTGATGAACGTGAATCTGCGTGGCGCCTACCTGGGGCTACGCGGTGTGCTCAAGCGATTCCTCGCGCAGGGCGGTGGCGGTTCGGTGGTGATGACCTCATCGATCAACGGAATCGGTGGCACCCCGGGCTCCACCATCTACACCGCCTCGAAACACGGCATCATCGGTCTCGTTCGAAGCGCTGCCCGGGAGTACGGCCCGCAGGGCGTCCGGATCAACGCGATCGTGCCCGGCTTTGTGGAGACCAAAGCACTCCTGGATCTGCTCGACTCGGATGGCCGCGGTGCCGAACGACGGGCCGAGATGGAGAGCACGGTGCCGCTGGGCCGGTGGGCTCGTCCGTCGGAGATCGCCGCGGCGATCTCCTGGCTGCTCAGCGACGAAGCGAGCTTCGTATCGGGTTCGGCGATGGTGGTGGACGGCGCGGCCACCGCGGGCGCTACAGCATGGGAGCGATTCACCTCCGAGTGACGTCGTCCGGGTGCGCGCGGACCGCCGAACGGGATACCCGAGGCCCCGGCACGGCGTCCGCGTCCACCCGGACCAGCGCTGTGGAGATCCCCAATCCGCCTGTCGGCCGACCGTTGTGCGCGTCACTGCCTGTTCTTACCGTCGCACTCACCCGAGCGCCGGCAGCGGGAATCCGGACAGGTGACATGAGGAATCGGTAACGCCATGGTTGAACCCAATCGACAAGTGGACGGGTGTGACTACGACGTGGTCGTCGTAGGTGCGGGGATGGGAGGAATTTACGGCGCACATCGGTTCGCGAGCCAGGGGCTGCGTTTGCTCGGCTTGGAAGCGGCGGCCGGATTCGGCGGGGTTTGGTACCACAATCGCTACCCCGGAGCCCGCGTCGATGTCGAGAGCCAGGTCTACAATTTCCTGTTCGATCGGGAGCTGGTCAAATCATGGGAGTGGAGCGAACGGTACGCGAGCCAGCCGGAGATCCTCGCCTACCTCGAGCATGTGGCCGGGCACCTCGGCGTGCGCGACCTTTTCCGCTTCGAGTCCAGGGTGACGGGCGCGCGCTGGGACGATGAGCGGCATCGATACACAGTTGATATCAACGGTTCGACAGCGCTGACCACACGCTTTCTGGTCATGGCGACCGGCCAGCTGTCGAAACCGCACGATCCGCCGTTCACGGGCCTGGCGGACTTCCGCGGCCGGTGGGTGCGAACCGGGGACTGGCCGCGGGACCCGGTGGATATCGACGGCAAGCGGGTCGCGGTTATCGGGACCGGTTCCTCCGGGGTACAGGTGATCACGGAGATCGCGCCGAAGGTCGCGAGTCTGCACGTATTCCAGCGCACCCCCGCCTACACGGTACCGTCCCGCAATCGCGCATCCGGACCGGACCAGGCCGCAGAGGTCTATGAGAATTTCGATCGCTTCCGCGACCAGCTGTTCGGCCAAGCGGCCGGAATCCGGGCCCGGCCACCTGCCGGACCGGCCGCGCAGTACTCGCCCGCCGAGCAGCGGCAGCTGATCCAGCAGCGCTGGGACGAAGGCGGCGCGACCATCAACTTCACCTTCTCCGATCAATCGGTCGACCTCGAATCCAGCACCGTGGTAGGTGATTTCGTCCGCGACAAGATCAGCGAGATCGTCGCCGACCCGGCCACGGCCGCGGCGTTGAAGCCGACCACCTATCCGATCGGAACCCGGCGGGTCTGTGTCAGCTCCGGTTACTACGAGACATATAACCGCGACAATGTCGTCCTGGTGGATATCGCCCGGGAACCGATCGTCGGAATCACGCGGAGCGGTATCAAGACGGCCGCCGCCGAATACGAGTTCGACCTGATCGTGTTCGCGCTCGGGTTCGACGCGTTCACCGGAGCACTCGAGGTGGCGAATATCGTGAATCACGAGGGTCGCGGGCCGACGGATCACTGGGTGAACGGCCCCGCCACCTACCTCGGGTTGATGACCACGGGGTTCCCGAACCTGTTCACGATCACCGGTCCCGGCAGCCCGTCGGTTCTGGCGAATATGTTCTTGGCCAACACCCAGCATCTCGATCTGGTGGGCGATCTGCTCGCCCATATGACCGAACGCGGTCTCACCAGGGTCGAGCCGAGTGAAGCGGCCCAAACCCAGTGGACTCGGCACGCCAACGAGGTCGCCGAGCCCCTGCTACGACGTCAGGTGGCGAGCTACATGGTCCAAGTCGGCCAGGACGGGCAGCGGTACCTGATTCCCTACGCGGGCGGGTTCCACACCTTCGTCGAGCACTGCTCCGCAGTGGTCGCCGGTGGTTTCACCGGAATGGAATTCCGGTGAGCGGCGATGCGGCTCGGCCGTTCGGGGGCGCGATCGACCTCGCCGACGCGGTGGTGGTGGTGACCGGCGCCGCCCAGGGGATAGGCGCGACGATCGCCGAGCGCGTGGTCCGATCCGGTGGGGCGGTGATCCTCACCGATATCGATCCGAACGGAAGCGCGGTCGCCGAGGACCTGGGGCCGAGGGCTCGTTTCGTGCATCACAATGTCGCGGAGGAGGACGGCTGGGATCGCGTGATGACCACGGCGGTGGACAGTTTCGGAGAGGTCAGCGGCCTGGTGAACAACGCCGCCGTGTACATTCCGGAGACCCTGAGTGAGACCACGCGGGAAATGTTCGACCTGCACTATCAGGTCGATCAGCTCGGTCCCTTTCTCGGAATGCGAGCTTTCGCCGCGGCAGTCGCTCCCGGAGCACGAGGTTCGGTCGTCAACATCTCCTCCGGCGCCGGTCTGCGGGGTGCCCGCGGTCGGCTGGCATATACCGCGGTCAAATGGGCGCTGCGGGGAATGAGCAGGGCGGCGGCCTGCGATCTTGCAGAGCGCGGGATCCGGGTCAACTGTATTTTTCCCGGCATCATCGAAACCCCCATTCTGGCGAACAACCCCCCGGAGACGAACGCGCTGCTCACCGCTCAGACACCACTGGGCCGTATGGGCACGCCGGACGAGGTTGCCGCCGCCGTCGCGTTCCTGCTGTCGGACGCGGCCAGTTTCGTGACCGCGGCCGAGCTGACAGTGGACGGAGGAATACTTGCGTGACACTGCCGTTCCCGGCTCTCCCTATATAGACCCGCAGCTCGTCCCGGTCCTCGACCTCATCCCGGATATCGATCTGGACGACGAGTCGCTGTCCGATACGCGGCTTGCGTTGTTACGCAGCCGAACCCATCAGCCTGATCAGTTCGCGGTGACAACGCAACCCCGGGTCGCGCAGGTGGCGGGCGCTGCGGAAGTCCCGGTGCGGATTCACGCGCCGACGGGAACGGATACTGCTCGGGCCGCTGTCATCCAGCTCCACGGTGGTGGTCTGGTCATGGGAAGCGCGGACATCGTCGATTCGGAGAACCGGAAGATCGTCGCCGATCTCAACTGTGTGGTGATTGCGGTCGATTACCGGCTGGCACCGGAACACTGCTTCCCGGCGGCACTCGATGATTGCTACACGGTGCTCGCCTGGGTCAGTGCGAACGCCGCCGCCCTCGGCATCGATCCAGGGCGGATCGTGGTCAAAGGCGAGAGCGCGGGCGGCGGTTTGGCGGCCTGCCTGTCCCAGCTGGCGCGGGACCGGGGTGAGTATCCGATCGCATTTCAGCACCTGACCTATCCGATGCTGGACGACCGGACCAGCCGACGATCCGATCTCCCGCCGTGGGCGGGCGCTTTGGTGTGGACGCGGAAGTCGAACAGCTACGGCTGGCACAGCTACTTGGGCAGGCCGCCCAGTACGGCCGATGTCAGCGAGTACGCCGTCGCTGCCCGGTGCGCCGACTTGAGCGGCCTCCCACCCGCCTACCTCGTGGTGGGCGCGTTGGACCTGTTCCTGGAGGAGAGTGCCGAATACGCCCTGCGGCTATCTCGCGCCGGGGTCCCGGTGGAGTTCCAGATCGCCCCGGGGGCGTTCCATTCCTTCCTCAGTTTTGGCGCTGCCACCGAGGTGGGCGTCCGTTTCGGGCAGCACAGCACGGATGCCTTGCGCCGTGCCTGCCACGCCGGGCAACCACAGCGCGACCGGGTTCGGTCGAACACTTTTCGAGGTTCTATTCAGGAGGAAATCATATGAGCACGAACTCGGGTGTCTCCGAGCCGGAGACCAGGGCGGATTCGTACCTGGAACCGTACGGTGCCACGACCGGTCAGCCCGCGGCGGTAGCCTCGGACTGGTTGGAGGCATTGCAGCTCGCACTCGTTTCCGGTACGCCCGACCAGATTGCCGGCCTCTTCACGAGCACCGGGTGGTGGCGCGATCTGCTCTCGTTCACCTGGGATCTGCGAACCTTCCACGGGCGCGACGCCCTCGCGGGCGCGGTCTCGCTGTGGCCCGCGGTTCGTGAGTTGACGGGTTTCCGATTGCCCGCTGACGGGGTTCCCAAGGCAGGCAATGACGATTCGGGTCGCGCGACGATCGAGTCGTTCATCGAGTTCGAATCGCCCGTCGCGGTCGGGCACGGAGTGGTCCGGCTGGTGCACGAGGACGGGAGCTGGCGGGCCTGGACACTGCTCACCGCAGTGCAGGAGCTGAAGGGGCACGAGGAATCGCTGACCAACTGGCAGTCGCTGCACGAACCGCAGTACACCCATGTCGCGGTGGATCGGGTGCCGTGGGCGCGAGAGCGGGCGATCGCGGCGGAATTCGGCGGCTCACAACCGCCGATTCTCATCATCGGCGCGGGTCAGGCCGGCCTGACCCTGTCTGCTCGGCTCCAACGCCTCGGTGTCCGATCACTCGTCGTCGACCGGACCGACCGCCTGGGCAACAGCTGGCGCAACCGCTACAGCAACCTGCAGTTGCACGACACCTACTGGAACAACCAGCTGCCGTACCTGCCCTTCCCCGACACCTGGCCGATCCTCTCCCCGAAGGACAAGATCGCCGACTGGCTCGAGTCCTACGCCAATCACCTCGACATTCCGGTATGGCTGAGCACCCGGCTGACCGCCGCTTCCTATGACCGGGAACAGCAGCGTTGGACGGTCGAACTGGCCCGAGGTGACGAGCCGCCACGGACGCTGCACCCGCGGCATCTGGTGATGGCGACCGGTATGCAGAACGCGCCCTTCGTTCCCGAGCTCCGCGGCCGGGACAGCTTCGCGGGCGAGATCTACCATTCGGCGGAATTCCCTGGCGGGCCGCGGTTCACGGGGCGCCGAGCGGTCGTGGTCGGCGCCGGGAACAGCGCGCACGACGTTGCGCAGGATCTGTTCGAACAGGGCGCCGACACCACGATGGTGCAGCGCAGCAGCACCTGGGTGATGAGCACGACAGCGGGGCTGCCGCTGTTGAACGACGGGTACGGGCCGGGGGAGAGCGTCGAGCACGCGGACCTCTGGGGCGCGTCGATCCCGTTCCCGTTATCGATCCGGATGAGCCCTGGCCTGGCCGCGCATATCGCGAGCTTGGACAAGGAACTGCTCGACGGCCTGCGATCGGTCGGGTTCAAGCTCAACGATGAGGGGCCGGGACGCGGAATCACCAAAGCGGGTGGTTTCTACTTCGATCAGGGCGCTTCGCGCCTGCTGATCGAGAAGAAGGTGGCCCTGGTGTCCGGGGACGTCGTCGGATTCGAACCCGATGCGGTGGTTCTCGATGACGGTACCGAACTGCAAGCCGATCTGGTCGTCCTGGCGACCGGGTATCGCAATATGCGAGACGGGATCAGGGAACTGCTCG
>NZ_JBQWRH010000029.1:0-49759 GCF_052545115.1 Nocardia glycosmidis
CCATCTCGCAGTCGAAACTGTTTGATCGGTGAAGCAACTTTTCCAGCTTAGCTCAGTCTCGAACCCAATTGCAAACAGGGCTCTCGTTCAAGCTAGTGTGACTGTCAGGCGCTCCTCGTCCTACCTCGTTTCCCTCGCCTCCCGCTCAGCGTTTCCGCTCAGCTTCTCGGCTCCGGGTCGGTGTCCGTGTCGCTCTGACTTGGATAAAGTTACTTGTCACCGTGCACGATGTCAAATCGCCTGGTCAGAAAGCGTTTTCGAGGAAACACAGAAAGCTGCGATCAACGCCGATCGAATCGGCCGTCAATCTGCCGCGCCGACACGGGCGACATCGCCCCCCAGTGCCTGCAACTGCTCTACGAAATTCGGGTAGCCCCGGTCGATATGGAAGACGTCGTGCACTTCGGTGGTCCCGTCGGCAACCAAGCCGGCGAGCACCAATCCCGCGCCCGCCCGGATATCCGACGACCACACCGGAGCACTCGACAACCTCGGAATGCCGCGCACCACCGCATGATGCCCATCGGTGCGCGCGTCGGCTCCGAGCCGGATCATCTCCTCTACGAAGCGGAAGCGCGCTTCGAAGATGTTCTCGGTGATCATCGAGGTCCCGTCGGCGATGGACGCCAGCCCGATGGCCATCGGCTGCAGGTCGGTCGGGAAGCCAGGGAACGGCAGGGTCGAGAAGTTCACCGCACGCGGGCGCTCGGCCTGGACCACTCGGAAGCCCTCCCGCTCGAACGAGATCCGCGCACCCGCGGAACGCAGCTTGTCCAGCACCAGGGACAGGTGTTTGGGGTTCACCCCGGTGACGCGAATGTCCCCCAGGGTCATCGCCGCGGCAATCCCCCAGGTCGCGGCCACGATGCGGTCGCCGATGACGCGATGGGTGGTAGGCGAGAGCTGTTCGACGCCCTGAATGGTGAGCACCGAGGTGCCGGCGCCACTGATCCGCGCGCCCATCTGGACGAGCATGTTGCACAGGTCGACGATGTCCGGCTCGCGCGCGGCGTTGTCGATCACGGTCTCGCCCTCGGCGAGCACTGCCGCCATGAGGATGTTCTCGGTCGCGCCGACGGAAGGGAAGTCGAGCCGGATCCGGGCGCCTTGCAATTCGTCCGCCCTCGCCACCACACAGCCGTGCTCGATCTCGCTGGTCGCACCGAGCAGACGCAGGCCGGCCTGATGCATATCGAGCGGACGCGAGCCGATCGCGTCACCGCCGGGCAGGGCGACGACCGCCCGCCTGCACCGAGCCATCAGCGGGCCGAGCACGCATACCGACGCGCGGAACTGGGTGACGGCGGGGAAGTCCGCGTGGTACTTCGGCTCGGCGGGCGTGGTGATAGCGACCGCCGCGCCGTCGATCGTCACGTCGCAGCCGAGGCCGCGCAGCACGTCGGCCATCAACGGCACGTCGAGAATGTCCGGGCAGTTCGTGATCGTGGTGGTGCCCTCGGCCAGCAACGCAGCGGCCATCAACTTGAGGACGCTGTTCTTCGCGCCCCCCACCGTGACCTCACCGACGAGTCTATTTCCGCCGGTAACCAAAAACCGTTCCATGCCGCCTCTCCGCGTCTTCGGCGCACTGTTGGTGCAAGGATAGTTGCGGCGGCCCACTACGGCGCCGCCTCTCCACGACTCCCCTCGCGGCTGGCCGCATTGCCGTCCGAGTGAGTGCCGCGGGGCGGGCGTTGCGCAGCCGACGACGTGGTCGGCGTCGCGCTCCCGACATACCCGGTGGCTACTCTCGTATTCGCAGGTCCTCGCCCACGCGATCAGGCATCCGGCCGGTCCCCGCCGGGCTTCCACAGGATATCGCCGCCTGGATTGGCCACCCGGCTCAGGATGAACAGCAGGTCCGAGAGGCGATTGAGGTACTTCGCCGGCAGTACGTTGGTGTCGTCGGGATATAGCTCGATCGCGGCCCACGCAGAGCGTTCCGCGCGGCGGGCAACGGTGCGCGCGGTGTGCAACAGGGCGGCCAGCGGGGTGCCACCGGGCAGGATGAAGGAATTCAGCGCGGGCAGTTCCGCATTGAATTCGTCGCACCACGCCTCGACCCGGTCCACGTAGGCCTGGGTGACGCGCAACGGCGGGTACTTCGGCTCCGCAACCACGGGTGTGGAGAGATCTGCGCCGGCGTCGAACAGATCGTTCTGGATCTGCCGCAGCACCGCGAGCAGCATCTGCTCCGGCTGCCCCAGCGCGATCGCGACGCCGATCGCGGCATTCGTCTCGTCGCAGTCGGCGTAGGCGACCAAGCGCGGGTCGTTCTTGGCGACCCTGGAAAAGTCACTCAGCCCAGTGGTCCCGTCATCGCCGGTCCGGGTGTAGATCCGCGTCAAGTGCACACTCACAGCACAACACTAATGGGCGCAGGGCGACGAAGTCGGTGCACAGCCCGAGCTGATCCGGGCGACGGCGAACGCGGCCACGCGAAGTGGCACAGCTGGCCGGACCGATTACGCACGGACAACTGTGCGTTGCCGAGCGGCGGCTGAGGCAGCGGCGCACAGACATCGCCAGACCTAATCCGTCCACAGACAGCCGATCACCGGGCCGGCCTGGGCTGAAGCAGCCGCGCAGAAAGCACCGCGACTCGAACCGGCCGTCAGCCTGCGCCGGACGAACGGAGGTCAGGCAGCCGCCCGCGGGTACTACCGACCCGGCATGCGTCGGGTGCGGTCGGAAGGACGGGATTCCACCCAGGAAAGCAGAGCGGTCAAGGCATCGCGATCAAGGGCCAGTTCGAAGCGGCCGGCCCGGTCCGCCACCGCGATCACGGCGATATCGTCGGTCATGATGTCGAATTCGTCGCCGCGGGGGCGGCGGCGATCACCGATCTGGATTCCTTGACGCCGGATCGTGGAATCCGGGCCCAGTTTGAGGCTGGTGAGCTTGAAGAATACGAGCCGGTCCTCGTCGTAACGGAGCAACCCGTGCCGCCAGCCCTGACCACCACGGGCAGGCAGGACGCGCAGAATCGCGGCGGTTCCGCCGCGGCGCAACATGATCAGGCGATAGGTGGAGGCCAGCGCGAGGAACACCAGCAGGAACACCAGAATGATCAGCAGAACCATCCCGGTTTGCAATGCCGTTCGTCCCTTCGCTGCGCCGCTGTGTCATCGACACGATATTCGATTGGCGGTGTTCGCAAATCCTTCGTGGTTACGAAGGACTTCTGCCCGGCTGGGCTGACACGCACACCGCGTGCGGTCATTCAACCATGGCCCCGAGTTTACAAATGGTCCGGCCGTATCCGACTCGCCTGGAAAGACGCTGTCGGCGGTGAAGAACATCTTCACCGCCGACAGTAGTCGTGCCTCGATAACGAGGTGTTGCTTACGCGTTCGAAGTCTGCTCGACCGCTCGCACCCGCGCCTGAGCTGCCTTCTGCTGCTCTTCGCTGGCCTGCGAGTCGGCCAGCACCCGGCGCGCCGCCTCGACGTCCACCTCGTCGGCGAATTCCGCCGACTCGGCCAGTACCCGAACCGTGTTCGCGGTCACCGAGAAGAAGCCGCCGTGCACCGCGGCCACGATGCGCTCACCATCGGTGTCCACAATGGCGACTGTGCCGCCTTCGACCAACTGGCCGAGCAGCGGCTCGTGCCCCGGCATGATACCGATCTGGCCCTCGGTGGTCTGCGCGCTCACGAAGGACGCCTGGCCGGACCAGAGGAGCCGCTCGACCGCGACGAGATCGACTGACATGTTGTTAATGGATTCAGTCGCCATGAAGAACTACTTTCCGGCGATCTTCTTCGCGGCCGCCTCGACGTCGTCGAGACCACCGCAGCTGTTGAACGCCTGCTCCGGGAAGTGGTCGAACTCGCCCTTGCAGACCCGGTCGAAGTCGTCGATGGTCTGCTCCAGCGGCACGACCGAACCCACCTGGCCGGTGAACTTCTCGGCCACGATGAAGTTCTGGCCGAGGAACTTCTCCAGCCGGCGGGCACGGCCGACGAGCACCTTGTCCTCTTCGGAGAGCTCGTCCATACCGAGGATGGCGATGATGTCCTGCAGTTCCTTGTACTTCTGCAGGATCCGCTTCACTTCGTTGGCCACCGCGAAGTGCCGGTCACCGACGATCGAGGCCTCCAGGATGCGGGAGGTCGAGGTCAGCGGATCGACGGCCGGGTAGATGCCCTTCTGCGAGATCGGGCGCGACAGCTCGGTCGTCGCGTCCAAGTGGGCGAAGGTGGTGGCCGGCGCCGGGTCGGTGTAGTCGTCGGCGGGCACGTAGATGGCCTGCAGCGAGGTGATGGACCGACCGCGGGTCGAGGTGATGCGCTCCTGCAGCTCACCCATCTCGTCGGCCAGGGTCGGCTGGTAACCGACAGCCGAAGGCATGCGGCCGAGCAGGGTGGAGACCTCGGAACCGGCCTGGGTGAACCGGAAGATGTTGTCGATGAACAGCAGCACGTCCTGGTGCTGCACGTCGCGGAAGTACTCGGCCATGGTCAGGGCCGAGAGAGCGACGCGCATACGGGTGCCCGGCGGCTCGTCCATCTGGCCGAAGACGAGGGCGGTGTCCTGCAGGACGCCCATCTCTTCCATCTCCAGGTGCAGGTCGGTGCCCTCACGGGTGCGCTCACCGACGCCGGCGAACACGGAGGTACCGGAGAACTCCCGCGCGATACGGGTGATCATCTCCTGGATCAGAACGGTCTTGCCGACACCGGCACCACCGAACAGACCGATCTTGCCGCCCTTCACGTAGGGGGTCAGCAGGTCGATGACCTTGATACCGGTCTCGAGCAGCTCGGTCTTGCCCTCGAGCTGGTCGAACGACGGCGGCTTGCGGTGGATGCCCCACTGCTCACCGTCGCGGCCGGTGCCCGGCGCGTCCAAGCAGTCGCCGAGCGCGTTGAACACGTGGCCCTTGACCACGTCGCCGACCGGCACCGAGATCGGCTTGCCGGTGTCGGTGACGGTGGCGCCGCGGACCAGGCCGTCGGTCGGCTGCATCGAGATGGTGCGCACAATGTTGTCGCCGAGGTGCTGGGCGACCTCGAGGGTCAGAGTCTTGGCCACCGAGGTCAGGGCGATCTCGGCGTGCAGTGCGTTGAACAGTTCAGGGATGGCTCCGCGCGGGAATTCGACGTCCACGACGGGGCCGATGACCCGGACGACGCGGCCCGTGGCGGCGCCGGTCCGGCTCGTGTCTTCTCGGGTGACAGCTGCGGTCATTGGTGTTGGTTCTCTCCGTGTCGATGGGCGGCCCTCGGGGGCTGCGTCATTTGGCGGCCTTCGTGGGGCCCTTCGTGGCTACGCACGCTTCCTCCTCCGGGCCCGTCGCTCAGGCCGCGGCACTCAGTCGCGGTCCGAGCTCGCCGCCAGCGCGTTCACGCCGCCGACGATTTCGCTGATTTCCTGCGTGATCTGGGCCTGCCGCACCGAGTTCGCCTCGCGCTGAAGCACGCTCGCGAGTTCGTTGGCGTTGTCGGTGGCGGCCTTCATTGCGGTGCGCCGAGCCGCGGACTCGGATGCCGCTGCCTCGAGCAACGACGCGTAGATACGCGTGTTGATGTACTTCGGCAGTAGCGCTGCCAGCAGCACATCGGCGTCGGGCTCGAATTCGTACTGTGCGTGGACCTCCGCGGTCGGCGAATCCGACACGATGTCCTCGCCCAGGTCGAAGTTCTCGTCGACGAAGCTCACCTGGATGGGCGCCAACCGGCGCACCTCCGGGGTCTGGGTCAGCATCGACACGAAGCGGGTGTAGACGATGTGCAGTTCGTCTACACCGGCGATGTCGCCCGTCCCGTGCGGGTGCGCGACCTCGCCGTCGGACCCGGCCATGAACGCATCCACCAGGTGGTGGCAGGCGGCCGAAGCATCGGTGTACTTCGGCTGCTGCGAGAACCCGGTCCACGCGGACACGAATGGCCGACTGCGGAAGGTGTAGTACGTCAGGCCCTTGTTGCCCATGACGTAGAGCACCGGTTCTTTGCCCTCGCCACGCAGGGTGGTCATCAGCTCTTCGGCGCGCTTGAGCACGTTGGAGTTGTAGCCACCGCACATACCGCTGTCACTGGTGATCACCAGCACCGCCGCACGACGCGGATCGGGGCGGGCGGTCAGCAGCGGGTGCGACAGATTCTTCGACGCACTCGCCAGCTCACTGAGGACCTTGGTGATCTCCTCCGCGTACGGCTTCGCCGCCGCGACCCTGGCCTGGGCCTTGGAGATACGCGAAGTCGCGATCAGCTCTTGAGCCTTGGTGATCTTCTTGATCGAATTCACACCACGAATGCGGGAGCGCAATTCACGCAAGCTTGCCATCAGCGGTTCACACTCCCTTCATTCGCTGCGTTGGATTGGCGCATCACAGGCCCGGGTCTACTTCTCGACGTGCTTGCGGGTGACCGACAGCGACTCGACCTCTTCGTGGTCGAGCTGGCCGGCTTCGGCCTCGTTCACCACACGGCTGCCGTCGGAGGCGAGGAAGCCCTGCTTGAACTTCTCAGTGGCCGCCTTGATCGCCTCGGCCGCGTCGCCGTCGAGCACCTTGCCGCCCGCGATGGCCTTGAACGCGTCCGCTGCGGTGCGGTGCAGGTCCTCCAGCAGCTCGGCGCTGAAGCGCCGGATGTCGCCGACCGGAACCGAATCGTAGTAACCGCCGTCGACCAGGTAGATCGAGACGATCTGGTCCTCGACCGGCACCGGCGAGTACTGGTCCTGCTTGAGCAGCTCGACCCAGCGGGCGCCACGCTCGAGCTGCGCCAGCGACGCGGCGTCGAGGTCGGAGGCGAAGGCGGAGAACGCCTCCAGCTCGCGGTACTGCGCCATTTCCAGACGCAGCGAACCGGCGACCTTCTTCATGCCCTTGGTCTGGGCGGCGCCACCGACACGGGAGACCGAGGTACCGACGTTGATCGCCGGACGGACACCCTTGTTGAACAGGTCGGACTCGAGGAAGACCTGGCCGTCGGTGATGGAGATGACGTTGGTCGGGATGAACGCCGAGATGTCGTTGGCCTTGGTCTCGATGATCGGCAGACCGGTCATCGAGCCCGCGCCCATCTCGTCGGACAGCTTCGCGCAACGCTCCAGCAGCCGGGAGTGCAGGTAGAACACGTCACCCGGGTACGCCTCACGGCCCGGCGGGCGACGCAGCAGCAGCGAGATCGCGCGGTATGCCTCGGCCTGCTTGGTCAGGTCGTCGAACACGATCAGCACGTGCTTGCCCTGGTACATCCAGTGCTGGCCGATGGCCGAACCGGTGTACGGGGCCAGCCACTTGAAGCCGGCGGAGTCCGATGCCGGGGCCGCGACGATGGTGGTGTACTCCAGCGCGCCGTGCTGCTCCAGCGCGGCCTTCACGCCCGCGATGGTGGAACCCTTCTGGCCGATGGCGACGTAGATGCAGCGCACCTGCTTCGTGGGGTCGCCGGTCTCCCAGTTGGCCTTCTGGTTGAGGATCGCGTCGATGCAGACCGCGGTCTTGCCGGTTTTGCGGTCGCCGATGATCAGCTGACGCTGGCCACGGCCGATCGCGGTCAGCGCGTCGATGGCGGTGATGCCGGTGGCCAGCGGCTCCTCGACCGGCTGCCGCTGCAGCACGGTCGCGGCCTGCAGTTCCAGCACGCGCTGCTCCTCGGCCTCGATCTCGCCGAGACCGTCGATCGGCTGACCGAGCGGGTTCACCACGCGGCCGAGGAACTTGTCGCCGACCGGAACCGAGAGCACGTCACCGGTCCGGCGGACCTCGTGGCCCTCCTCGATTTTGGCGAACTCGCCGAGGATGACCGCACCGATCTCACGGTCCTCGAGGTTCAGCGCCACGCCGAGCACTCCGCCAGGGAACTCGAGCAGCTCGTTGGCCATCGCCGAAGGAAGGCCGCTGACGTGCGCGATGCCGTCGCTGGCGTCGGTGACGACACCGACTTCTTCGATGGAGGTCTGGGGGGTGTAGCTCTGGGTGTAGCTCTCGATCGCGCTACGGATCTCGTCGGAGGAGATCGTCAGCTCCGCCATGTCTTTCCTGCTCTCGCTGTCTGGGTCTGGAATGTCGGGGATGGTGGTGCGCGCTAGGTCAGCGCTCGGCGCAGCTTTTCCAGTCGGCCGATGGCGCTGCCGTCGATCACGTCGTCACCGACGCGCACGACGAGTCCGCTCAGCAAACTCGGGTCGACCTCGACGTGCACCGTGATCGCCTTGCCGTAGATGCGGCGCAGCGAGGTGGCCAGCCGGTCGCGCTGCTGATCGGTCAGCGCGATCGCGGCACGCACGTGCGCGACGATCTGATCGCGGCGACCCGCTGCCAGGTCCGACAGCTCGTCGAAGGCAGCGCCGATGCTCGACCGCTGCCTGGTCACCACCTGCTCCGCCAGAGTCAGGGTGATCGGCTCGGTCTTGTCCGCGAGCAGGCGGGCGACCAGGTCGCGCTTGGCCGAAACCGGCTTCGCCCGATCCGACAGAGCCTGCTCCAGCTCCGGGTTGTCGCTGATGATCCGGCCGAGCCGGAACAGCCCGTCCTCGACCGCGTCGAGCCGGCCGCGCTGGGCCGCGGACTCCAGCAACGCTTCCTGGCCCAGCAGCACCAGAGTGTCGACCAGGTCCGCGGTGCGCGACCAGTCCTGGGCCACCGCGGTGGTCAGCACCGCCAGGGTGGCAGCGCTGACCTTGCCGCTGAAGACCCGCTCGCACAGTTCCGCGCGCACGGAACCCGGCACCGACACGTCCGCGAGCGCCACACGCAGCGAACGCTGGTCGTCCAGCACGGCGACAACGGCGAACAGTTCCGAACCCGTCGTGGCCGCAGCCGTATCGCTTCCGGTCAGAGCGGCCCGAAGCGCCTCCCGGGACCGGGCGCTTGCCTCGCGGCTCGCTGCGTACATGCTTCTCACTTTCGCGTCGTTACCTTCCGACCCCGATGCCTGCGTCCGTCTTGTCGAGCTCGTCGAGGAACCGCTCGATCGACGCCGCCTGCTTGGCCTCGTCCGACACCGACTGTCCGATGATCTTCTCGGCCAGGTCGACGGCCGTGCGGCCGACTTCGGAACGGAGCTCGGTCAGGATCTGCTGGCGCTGGGCTTCCAGCTGGGTGTGGCCGGCCGCGACGATGCGGTCGCTTTCGGCTTGGGCCTCGGCGCGCATCTGGGCGAGGATCTCCTGGCCCTGGGTGCGCGCGTCGTCCCGGATGCGGGCGGCTTCGAGCCGGGCCTCCGCCAGCTGCTGCTGGTACTGCTGGAGGGTGAGCTGCGCCTCCGCCTGCGCGGCTTCGGCGCGAGCGATGCCGCCTTCGATCTTGTCGGAGCGCTCGTCGAGCGTCTTCATCAGGCGCGGCACCACGTACTTGTAGAACAGGGCCGCGATAATGACGACGCAGACGATCGACCAGACGATGTCATACGTTTCGGGAACGAGAGGATTCACTTCCTCTCCTCCCGCCGCTGCGAGCAAAACTGACTCGTACATCGGAATCAGAAAATGAAGCCGGCGACGAGCCCGATGAGGGCGAGCGCCTCGGTGAACGCGATACCGAGGAACATGTTGGTGCGGATCGTGCCCTGCAGCTCAGGCTGACGCGCGATGCCCTCGATGGCCTTACCGACGACGATGCCGACGCCGATGCCGGGGCCGATCGCGGCGAGACCGTAGCCGACGGCGCCGAGACCCTTGAAGGTGCTCTGAGAGGTCGCGGCTTCCTGGGCCAGGTAAGCGAGGCTCATGAGTCTTCCATTCCCTTTCTGTTGCTCACCGGCCGGTCGGCGCGGTGTAGCAGGTTTGGCGGTAGTTGTGTCCGGTCAGGTCTAGTGATCGGCCGCGTGCTGCGCGAGCGAGATGTAAACGGCGGTCAGCAGCGCAAACACGTAGGCCTGCAAAAAGATGACCAACATCTCGAACAGCGTGAATCCGAATCCCGCGAGCAGCGAGAACGGCGAGAACACCTTCATCCAGGCGGTGGCGTCGAACAAGAAGAACCACGTCGCGCTGAAGAACAGCACCAACATGATGTGACCGGCCAGCATGTTGGCCATGAGTCGGACGGTCAGCGTGAACGGACGCAGGACGAAGGTGGAGACGAACTCGATCGGAATCAGCAGCACGTGCAGTGCCGGGGGAACATTCGGAACGACGATGCTGCTGCGCATGTAGGTGAGGAATCCGTACTTCTTGATACCGACGTAGTTGAACGCCAGGTACGCGATGACGGCCAGCACCAGCGGCATGCCGATTCGAGCATTCGACGAGATGTTCAACCCCGGAATGACGCCGGAGAAGTTCAGGAACAGGACCGTGAAGAAGATCGTCGCGATCAGGGGGAAGAACTTGCGCCCCGATTCCTTACCGAGCACCTCTTCGCAGATCTGTTCCTTGACGAAGACCAGGCCGATTTCGGCGACATTCTGCAGACCACGCGGAACGATTCTCGGCGAACGGAACGCCAGCACCATCACGGCGACGAGAACGGCGGTCATCAGGATGCGGATCAGCATCAATCGATCGAGTTCGAACGGCGTTCCCTCGAACAGCACAGCTGGAGGGAAGAAGTCGGTAAGCGACGGCGCATGGAACTCGGCCGCCAGAGTGGTGACGCTCAGCGTTCTCTCCCGTGTTCGGGCCGCGGGTACGGTCATTCCCCGCGGTTCGATCGGACATTGACGATCAATTTGGGTCGACTCAGGTCGGCTCGAAGTTCGTCAGCAGCTGTGCGGCGGTTTGAATTCCACCTGGCGTCTGTACGTGTGTCGGCGACATCGTCGACATGCAGAACCGGAACATCCTCGGAGCCCGGTACGGCAGTAAGCATAGCGGCCCTTGTGGGGGATCAGCGGGTGACCCCTCACTTGGTAGCTTGCTTACCAACACTTTACCAAGTGATCTACGACAGCGTGTAGGGGGTGCGCGTTTTCGCCTACTCGCGAGTGTCGGTCGCGTCGGTGTCGGTTGTGGTCACGTAGGGGACCTTCGTACGCAGCACGCCATACGTCTCCGCACCGAGCACGATGACCAGCGCTGCGATGACGGTGAGGAACAGTACGACCCGGTCGTAGAACTCGAACTGGTTGAGGATGCCGACGACCACCAAGGCCACCAGCATTTTGCCCACCCAGCTGACCAGCATGACCAGACCGGCAGTGGTCGGCGGCAATTTCGCGCCGAACAGCACGGCGGCCGCGGTGGTGAGAATGAAGCCGCCGCCGATCGCGGCGCCGAGCAGCGCTCCCCACACTCCCGGCATCCCCGCGAACGCGGCGCCGAGCCCGACGGCCGCGACCACGAGCCCACCCAGGCCGATCAAGCCGTAGCGCAACGCGGAACGCAGCGGCGCGTCCGGGCCTGGGATCGGATCGGGGGTGAAACTCACAGCGTCACCTCGCCGACACACACGTGGCGCTGTATTGATGGTTCGCTCGCAAGCTCGCTCACAGCCGCCGACTTTACCCGGACGCCGATCGGTCGCCCGCCGGGTCCCCACGTCGCAGCCCCGGAATAGCGGTGATCACCAATGCGAAAACCAGACCGCCCGCCATCAGCAGAACGACCAGCCTGCGGTCCATCAGCGAGGTGCCCACCGCACCGAACGCGAGCACCCCGACCCACAAATAGATCAAGAGCACGACGCGCCGCTGCGAATGCCCGATCTGCAGCAAGCGATGGTGCAGGTGCATTTTGTCCGGCGTAGAGAAACTCACACCGGCGCGAACCCGGCGCACAATGGCGAGCAGCAGATCGAGTACCGGAATGAACATCACCGCGCCGACCAGCAGCAGCGGGGAAAGCAGACCGACGATGTCGCGCGGCCCGTATCCTTGCAGCGGGATTCGGCCGGAGGCGCCGGTCGAGACCGCGGCCAGCATCAATCCGATGAGCATCGAGCCGGAGTCGCCCATGAATATCCGCGCCGGTTGGAAATTGTGCGGCAGAAATCCGAGACACGCGCCCGCGAGCGCGGCGGCGAGCAGCGCGGGCGGATACGTGTCGACCGAGCCACCCTGCTCGTTCATCAATCCCAGGCAGAACACGAAAACGGCGATCGCCGCGATCAGGCCGAGGCCGGCCGCGAGACCGTCCAGACCGTCGACGAAATTCATGGCGTTGATCAGGGTGACGGTGACCGCGACCGTGACCAACCCCCCTTGCAGTCCGTCCAACACCACCGTGGTGTTGCTGAACGGGTTGTAGACGACGTACCAGCCCAACCCCATGGCGGCCATCACCCCCGCCGCCGTCACCTGTCCGGCGAATTTGGTGAGCGCATCGAGTCCCCACCGGTCATCGACGATGCCGACCGCGACAATGAGCGTGCTCGCCACCAGCACGGCGATCGGGATATTCGGTTTGTAGTCGAAACCGCTGCGCAGCGCGGGGAGCTGGTGGGCGAACAGCACCGCGGCCACCACCCCGGTATACATGCCGACACCGCCCATCCGCGGGATCGGTCTGACGTGCACGTCACGTTCGCGGGGCACGGCGACCGCGCCGAAACCGATCGCCAGCACCCGGACTCCACCGGTGGCCAGAAACGTCACCACCGCGGAAATGAGCAGCACGACGAGCAGCTCGCGCAGCGGGACTACGGCGCTGGAACCCATCATCCGAGCCGCTGCGCGGCGCCGGTGAGCGCCTCCGACGACATACCGAGCACCTCGGCGATGTCGGCGGCGGGCACCGCGCCGGCCCGCAGGATGCGCGGTTGGTCGGCGGTCAGGTCGACGATGGTGGAGGCGACCGCATGCTCGGCGCGACCGCCGTCCAGATAGACGCCGACCAGCTCGCCGAGCTGATCGGTTGCCTCGGCAGCGGTCTTGGCCGGCGGCTGCCCGGACACGTTCGCGCTCGACACCGCCAGCGGGCCGACCTCGCGCAGCAGCTCCAGCGCGACCGGATGCAGCGGCATCCGCAACATCACTGTCCCGCGCGTGTCACCGAGGTCCCAGGCCAGCGAAGGCGCTTGCTGCACAACCAGACTCAGCCCACCGGGCCAGAACGCCCGGATCAGTTCGCGCGCCTGCGGCCGCACCGAGAACACCAGGCCGTCGATGGTGTGCCAGGACCCGACGAGCACCGGCACCGGCATGTCCCTGCCCCTGCGCTTGGCCGCGAGCAGCGAGCTCACCGCGGTGGCATCGAACGCGTCGGCGGCCAGGCCGTACAGCGTGTCGGTGGGCAACACGACCAGCCGTCCGGATTTCAGGGCGCTGGTGGCCGCGGACAGCCCGGCAGCACGCGAGTCAGGATCCGCGCAGTCGTAGACGGTACTCACGGCGACCATGCTATCTATCCCGCCTCTCCGAGTATTCAGGCCGTACCAGTCAGTGCCGCTGGACTTGCGATCAGGTCATGCGTTCCGCGCTACCCCGGTCTTGGGCGTGCCCGACGAGTTACCCATGTAGTCACGAAATCAGTTGTGACGTTCTCGACTGCGGTACTGCGGTGTTGTGTTTGCCTGGCATCGAAGCGGGCTGTCGAGTCTCGGGCACCGATAGCTGCGCCTGGCATTGCGTACAGGTTCGTACCGATGCGGCAGGGCAAACTGAAGCGAACTCGCTTCTGGCCGCGGCTAGCTGAGCGGTGGTGTTTGGCAGGCCTTGGTTCCGACACTCGGTCGTCGCCATGAGGACCGCCTGGGGGCGGGCTCGGAGTTGGTTGTCGGGTCAGGTGCGGGTGGCGGCTACGAAGCGGGGCTTACCGGCTAGGTCTGGGTGTTCGACGATGTCGGTGAACTGCCCATGCTCGGCCAGGAGGGCGGCGAGGGCCGAGCCGTTGGTGTCGTCGTGTTCGATCGCGACGCCGCCGGCGGGGCGTAGCAGGCGGGCGATGTTCGGGATCATGCCGCGGATGACCGATAGGCCGTCCGGGCCGCCGAACAGGGCGATCGGTGGATCGTGTTCGGCGACCTCGGGGTCGAGGCGAGCGCCTGCCGGGATGTAGGGCGGGTTGGAGACCACGATGTCCACGCGGCCGTCGAGGTCGGACAGCAGCGCGGGGTCCGTGGCGTCGTCGGCGTACAGCGTGATCGGGTGGTCGCCCGCGACGATGCGGTCGTCGGCGTTGCGACGGGCCCAGAGCAGTGCGGCGGGATCGAGCTCGATCGCGTGGACGTCGGCGTCGGGGCGGGCGTGCGCGATCGCCAGCGCGAGCGCACCGGATCCGGTGCACAGGTCCACGACGATCGGAGGGTGATCATGCGGCAGCGCCTCCAGTTGTGCCAGCGCCCAGGCGAACAGCAGCTCGGTCTCCGGGCGCGGCACGAAAACGCCGGGCCCCACCGCGAGATCGAGCGCGCCCATCACCGCTGTTCCGGTCAAGTGCTGCAACGGAATCCGCTGCGCACGGCGATCGACCAGCTCGCGATACGCGGCCAGCGTGCCCGGCGGCACGAGCGGGGTCAGCGCGAGCCTGGTCCGTTCCACGCCGAGAACGTGCGCGGCCAAGTTCTCGGCGTCGGCCTGCGGACTGGGTACCCCGGCGATCCGCAATGTCCGGACGGCCTCGTTGATAGCGGGGCGCAGCGCGACTCGGGTAGTCATTCCGCGGCCATACGCGCTTCGCGATCCGCCTTACCCAGGGCATCGAGCAGCCCGTCGAGGTCGCCGTCGAGCACGGCGTCGAGATTGTGCGCCTTGAACCCGATGCGGTGATCGGTGATCCGGTTCTCCGGGAAGTTGTAGGTGCGAATCCGCTCGGAGCGGTCCACGGTGCGGATCTGGCTCGCCCGGCCCGCGGCCGCCTCCTGGTCGGCCTGCTCCTCGGCCAGCGCTTGCAGCCGGGCCGCGAGCACCTGCATGGCGCGGGCCTTGTTCTGCAATTGGGACCGCTCGTTCTGGCAGGTCACCACGATGCCGGAGGGCAGATGAGTGATGCGAACCGCGGAGTCGGTGGTGTTGACACCCTGACCGCCTTTACCAGAGGAGCGATAGACGTCGATGCGCAGATCGGATTCGTCGATCTGCACCTCTTCGATTTCGTCGGGCTCCGGGTAGATCAGCACGCCCGCCGCCGAGGTGTGGATGCGCCCCTGCGATTCGGTCACCGGGACGCGCTGCACACGGTGCACGCCACCTTCGAATTTGAATCGCGACCAGACTCCGTCGCGCGTGGCATCGCGACTCTTGATCGACAGCGTCGCCTCTTTGTAACCGCCGAGATCCGACGGCGTCGCGTCGAGAATCTCGACCTTCCACCCGTGGCGCTCGGCGTAGCGCACGTACATCCGGGCCAGGTCCGAAGCGAACAGCGCGGACTCCGCACCGCCCTCCCCGGATTTCACCTCGAGCACGACGTCGTCGCCGTCGTGCGGGTCGCGCGGTGCCAGCAGATCCGCCAGAGTCTGTTCCAGTTCCTCGACCTGTCGTTCCAGGCTCGGGACCTCGGCGGCGAAGGCCGCATCGTCGGCGGAGAGTTCCTCGGCGGCGGACAGATCATCGCGCGCCGTCGCGAGCTTGCGGTAAGTAGCCATGACCGGCGCCAGCTCAGCGAACCGCTTGCCGACCCGGCGCGCGGCGCCCGCATCGTTGTGCAGCGACGGATCGGCCAGCTGCGTCTCCAACCCGGCGTACTCGGCCAGAATGTCGTCGATGGCGGACGGTTGCGTCACGGTGCTTCCCTCTCCTGGGTACCGGTCCATACAAAACACCGACGCCCGGCCTGCACTGCAGGACCGGGCGTCGGCGAGGAAGCTACTTGGCGTCGGCTTTCTTGCCGGCACGCTTGCCGTAGCGGGCCTCGAAGCGGGCCACGCGGCCACCGGTGTCGAGGATCTTCTGCTTGCCGGTGTAGAACGGGTGGCACTGCGAGCAGACCTCGACGGTGATGTGTCCCGACTCCTTGGTGCTGCGAGTCTGGAAGGTGTTGCCGCAACCACAGACGACCGTGGTGTCGACATACGTCGGGTGAATTCCTGCCTTCATGGATGTCCTCTCGAAATGTGGCCGCCGGGTCGCCGACGCGAATTCGCGACGAGCGTGAACCGGAACCGACTAGGCGGGAGGTCTGCTCACGTGAGCAGACGCAACGACCGTTCAGTATGCCAGAACCGCCGCTACCCTCCCAAAACGCCCCTGATGATCGGTTTGTTCCCGCCCCACCGAGCCCCGATCGTTTGCGGCCCTGGAAGTTCGGGCGCGCTTATCCTCGCCGCATTCGCCGACAATGAAGTCGGGTAGTCCGCTACTCAGGAATGCGAACAGATCCGTTCATAGAGTGGCAGACCTGCGCACATCGCCGTTGCGCGGCAGGAAGGAGCCCGGCGTGGCCATCCGAATGGCGTCCGCGATTTTCGTTCTCCTGATCCTCGTTGTCGCAATCGGCTGGTGTGCGCTCCCCGAAACCACGCACTATTCGGCACCCGCCAACGCGGTGTATGTCCGGACCGCCACGTCAGAGCCCGGGGACGCGGCCTGTGCGCTCATTCTCGGCTTCGTGATCTGTGGCGCGGCCGCGATCGGACTCGCCTTCTACGCCCCGCAAACGCCGAAAGGGTCCCGCCGGGGCGGGACCCTTTCGGCCGTTGCCAGGACGGCAACTCCACTTTGCGAACTACTCGTCGAGCGCGCCCGGCGCGGTCTTGCTCACCTGCATCAGGAACTCGAGGTTGTTCTTGGACTTCTTCAGACGGTCGATCAGCAGATCGATCGCCTGGTGCGAGTCCAGGCCGGACAGTACGCGCCGCAGCTTGTGCAGCACCCCCGCCTCGTCGGGGTTGAGCAGTAGCTCGTCCTTGCGGGTGCCGGACGGGTTGACGTCCACCGCTGGGAACACCCGCCGCTCCGCGATCTTGCGGTCCAGCTTGAGCTCGGCGTTACCGGTGCCCTTGAACTCCTCGAAGATCACCGTGTCACCGGTCGAACCGGTCTCCACCATCGCGGTCGCGATGATGGTCAGCGATCCGCCGTTCTCGATGTTGCGCGCCGCGCCGAGGAACCGCTTGGGCGGATACAGCGCGGTGGAATCGACACCACCGGAAAGGATTCGCCCCGAGGCGGGTGAGGAGTTGTTGTACGCGCGGCCGAGCCGGGTGATCGAGTCCAGCAGCACCACGACGTCCTTGCCCATTTCCACCAGGCGCTTGGCCCGCTCGATGGCGAGCTCGGCGACCGAGGTGTGGTCCGACGGCGGACGGTCGAAGGTCGAGGAGATGACCTCGCCGCGCACCGAGCGCTGCATGTCGGTGACCTCTTCCGGACGCTCGTCGACCAGCACCACCATGAGGTAGCACTCGGGGTTGTTGATCGCGATCGCGTTCGCGATGTCCTGCAGGATCGTGGTCTTACCGGCCTTCGGCGGCGACACGATCAGCGCGCGCTGCCCCTTGCCGATCGGCATGATCAGGTCGATGACCCGGGTGGTCAGCTTGTTCTGCGCGGTCTCCAGCCGCAGCCGCTGATTCGGGTACAGCGGAGTGAGCTTGCCGAACTCGGGGCGGCGCTTGGCGGCCTCGATATCACCACCGTTGACGGTGTCCAGCCGCACCAGCGGATCGAACTTCTGGCGCTGGCTGCTCTGTTCGCCGTCCCGCGGGGCGCGCACCGCACCGGTGATCGCGTCACCACGACGCAGGCCGTTCTTGCGGACCAGGTTCATCGACACGTAGACGTCGTTGGGCCCGGCCAGGTAGCCCGAGGTGCGGACGAAAGCGTAGTTGTCCAGCACGTCGAGGATGCCCGCGACCGGCTGCAGCACGTCGTCCTCGCGGATCTCGACGTCGCGCGTCTCGCCGCCACCGCCATCACGGTCGCGGCCACGACGACGCTCGCGGAAGCGGCGTCCGCGCCGACCGCGACCGCCTTCTTCGTCGTCACCACCACGGCCCGGCGCGCTGCCGTTCTGACTCTGGCCACGCTCGCCCTGGCCACGTTCGCTCTGGCCGCGCTCGCCCTGGCCACGTTCGCTCTGGCCGCGCTCACCCTGGCCACGTTCGCTCTGGCCGCGCTCGCTCTGGCCGCGCTCACCCTGGCCACGCTCACCCTGGCCACGTTCGCTCTGGCCGCGCTCACCCTGGCCACGCTCACCCTGGCCACGTTCGCTCTGGCCACGGTCCCGACGACGCTCGCCGCCCTGTTCGGCGTCCTGTTTCGCCTCGTCACCACGCGCTTCGGCGGGCGCGGTGTCGCCACCGGTTCGCGCCTGGTCACGACCGCGCCGCTGCCGACCGCGGCCACGCTGGCCGGCCTCGCGGCCGGACTCCTCGGTGGTTTCGGTCGCCGGAGCCGACGCCGCATCGGCCGCGGGAGCGGTCTCGGCGGGCGCTGATTTCGCCGGGGCGGCAGCCTCCGTGACCGTGACCGTGGCCGAAGCCGCAGGCGTCACGTCGAGGGTCGCCTGCTCGGCCTTCGCCGGCGCCGGATCGGCGACGGCGGGGGTATCGGCCTTCGCCGGGACGTCAGCTCTGCCGGTCACCGCGGACTTCGCCTCGCCTTTGGCGGGCTTTTCCACCTTCACTGGTTTCCCGGCGGCCTGATTTTCCTTGATGGCGGCGATCAAATCGCCCTTGCGCATTCCAGAGGTGCCTCGGATACCGAGCTCCCCCGCGAGAGCGCGCAACTGCGGCAACAACATTCCAGTCAGCCCCGATCGTGCGACGTCGGTGTGTTCGCTCATCTTCGAAATCTGTCCGGATTCACTTTCGCGGCTGCCCGTCGGGTTCGATTCCACGCCGGGTGTCGCGAGCAGGTCCGTATCTGTCACGGAAATCCTTTCCTTCCCTCGATCGCCGTGTGCTGTTTCGAGGGTTCGTCCCGCAGCCCGGGCATTCTGCCGGACTGGGATGCGTCCGTCCGGGCGCTATGTGCCGTATCACCTGCCCCGCCGGACCGGCGGCTTCTCCACCATTGGCGAAAGGTGGGGAGTGATCATTCCAGTTGCGCAGCTACGCAGCACCCCCATGGCCTGGAGGCTCGAGCCTGGAGCCTGCTGGAGCGATTGCCCTGATGAAGCACCGGCGTCTGATGCGCACGATGTACGGACTTGCCCAGGATAGCTGGCTATTGCGAATCTCGGCAAGGCAGACTCGCCGTCAGTCGGTCCGGACGCCTTCGGCGAGTCCCGGCTCCACCACGCGCAGGCCGTCGGCGGCCGCGAGTTCGTGGAGTTCCGCAGGGAATTCACTGGTACCCAGGGCCAGGATGGTCGGCCCGGCGCCGGAGACGGTGGCCGCGATTCCCGCCGTGCGCAGGCGGGCGATCCAGGCCGTGGTCAGCGGTAGCGCGGGGGCACGCTGGGTCTGGTGCAGCCGGTCCAGGGTCGCGGGTATCAGCAGGTCGGGGCGCTCGGTCAGCGCGACCACCGCGAGCGCCGCGCGGCTGACATTGAAGGCCGCGTCACCGTGCGGCACGACCTCGGGAAGCAGGCCGCGGGTGTGCGCGGTGGACGAGCGCTCCGCGGGAATCAGCACGAACGGTCGCAGCGCGGGATGCGCCTGCAGCCGTACCGCGCGGTAGATCCGGCCGTGGTACTCCGCCGCGGGCGCGACGTCGAGCCCCGCGTCGGCGGCGAGCTCGGCCGCTGCCTCGGTCCACGAGACCACGATTCCGCCGAGCACGCTGGCCGCCGCGTTGTCCGGGTGACCTTCGAATTCGGCGGCCAGCTGGATCAATTGATCGACCGGCGTGGCCAGCGCCGGGTCCAGTTTCGCCGCGAGGGCACAGCCCGCGGCCAACCCCCCGACCACCGCGGACGCCGACGAGCCGAGCCCACGGGCATGGGGAATCACGTTGCGGCACACCACATCGAGGCCGTCGGCCCACACACCCGCCGCCTCCAGCCCGCGCTCGATCGCGCGGACCACGAGATGCGAAGGGCCCCAAGGAACGTCGTCGGCGCCCTCACCCTCGACGCGGATGGTGAGCCCGGAATCGGTAGTGCGAACCTCGATCTCGTCGTAGATGCCGAGTGCCATGCCGAGCGAGTCGAACCCGGGGCCGAGATTCGCGCTCGACGCGGGTACCCGCGCGGTCACTGTGAGACCAGCGGGCAGCGTCGCACTCATGAGCTGGCTATCGTGCGAGGTCAACTCAGGCCAGCTCGAGTTCGGCAGCGACCGCGACCGGGTCGACCGCGATCGCCTGCACCCGCGGCATCCCCGACAGGGCCGTATCGGGGTCCTTGAGACCGTTGCCGGTCACGGTGCACACCACGGTGAGCCCGGGATCCAGCCAACCCTCCTTGTGGGCGGCCAGCACACCGGCGACACTGGCCGCCGACGCGGGCTCGACGAATACCCCTTCGGCCGCCGCGACCAGGCGATACGCCTCGAGAATCGCCTCGTCGGTGGCGGCCCGGAATGCTCCACCGGACTGCTCCTTGGCCTGCACCGCACCGTTCCAGGAAGCCGGCGCGCCGATCCGGATGGCGGTCGCGATGGTCTCCGGGTCCTTCACCGGCGCACCGTTGACCAGCGGCGCCGCGCCCGCGGCCTGCACACCGAGCATGCGCGGCAGCCCGCCGGTGATGCCATCGGCGTAGTACTCGCGGTAGCCGCGCCAGTAGGCGGTGATGTTGCCGGCGTTGCCGACCGGAAGCGCGTGCACGTCGGGCGCCTTGCCCAGGACGTCGCAGATCTCGAAGGCCGCGGTCTTCTGCCCTTCGATGCGGGCCGGGTTCACCGAGTTCACCAGGCCGACGCTGGGGAAGTCGGCGGTGACCTTGCGGGCGAGTTCCAGGCAGTCGTCGAAGTTGCCCTGCACCTGGATGATCTTCGCGCCGAGCATGACGGCCTGGGCCAACTTGCCCATCGCGATCTTGCCCTCCGGGATCAGCACCGCACAGCTCATGCCCGCCCGGGTGGCGTACGCCGCGGCGGATGCCGAGGTGTTGCCGGTGGACGCGCACAGCACCGCTTTCTGGCCGCGATACTTGGCGTCGGTCATCGCCATGGTCATACCGCGGTCCTTGAACGAGCCGGTCGGGTTCAGGCCCTCGACCTTCAGGTACACCTCGCACCCGGTCAGCTCGGACAGGTGCGGCGCGGGCACCAGCGGGGTCCCGCCCTCGTACAGCGTGACCGGCTCCCAGTCGGCTGCGCCCGCGAGCCGGTCGCGGTACGCCGCGATCAGGCCCGGCCAGCGGGAGTGCACCCCGGCCTGGGGCGCGACGCCCGTGGTACGCCCACCCGGCTGCGGGCCACCACCCCGCAGGGCGTCGCTAGGCGACACTGTGCTCATTCTTCGGTGCCTTCCAATCTGAGAACGCTGGTCACGGATGTGACGGATATCATTTCCGCCAGTGCGGCGACGGTGTCCGCGAGCGCCGACTCCAGGGCGTGGTGGGTCACCACGACCAGGCGCGCACCCGAGCCGTGCCCTTCCTGACGGACGGTCGAAATGCTCACCCCGTGCTTGGCGAATTCGCCCGCCACTTTGGCCAAGACCCCAGGGCGGTCTTCGACCTGCAGGTTCACGTGATAGCGGGTGGGCATATCGCCGATCGGTGCGATCGGCAGCTCAGCATAAACCGATTCGCCCGGAGCACGACCCCCATAGAACTTGTTCCGCGCCGCCATCACCAAATCGCCGAGCACCGCGGAGGCGGTGGGAGCGCCACCCGCGCCCTGCCCGTAGAACATCAACCGCCCGGCGTTGTCCGCCTCGACGACGACCGCGTTGAAGGCCCCGTTCACCGTGGCCAGCGGATGCTTGCGCGGAATGAGCGCCGGGTAGACGCGCACCGAGACGCGCTCCTTACCGCCCTCGTCCGGCCCCGGCTCGCCGGGACCGGCGTCCGCCCGTTCGCAGATGGCCAGCAGCTTGACCGTGCAGTCCAGCGCCGAGGCGGTCTCCAGATCCTCCGCGGTGATCCGCGAGATGCCCTCGCGATACACGTCGGCGGCGGTCACCCTGGTGTGGAATGCCAGCGAGGCGAGAATCGCGGCCTTGGCCGCGGCGTCGTAGCCCTCCACATCGGCGGTCGGGTCGGCCTCCGCGTACCCGAGCCGGGTGGCCTCGGCCAGCGTGGCCGCATAGTCGGCGCCGGTCTCGTCCATCGCGGAGAGGATGAAGTTGGTGGTGCCGTTGACGATGCCGACGACCCGGTTCACCCGGTCCCCGGCCAGGGACTGGATCAGCGGGCGCACCACCGGGATGGCGCCCGCGACGGCGGCTTCGAAGTACAGATCGGCGCGGCTGCGCTCGGCGGCCGCGGCGAGCTCGCCGGTGTATTCGGCCAGCAGCGCCTTGTTCGCGGTCACCACGGATTTGCCCGCGTTCAGCGCGGCCAGGATCAGCCGCCGCGGCGGATCGATGCCGCCGATCACCTCGACGACCAGATCGACGTCCGCGCGGGCGACGAGAGCATCGGCGTCGGTGGTCAGCAGGTCGGCCGGGATGCCGCGATCGGTGTCCAGGTTGCGCACGGCCACACCGCGCAGTACCACCGGGGCGCCGACGCGGGCTTGTAGGTCCTCGGTGTGCTCGCGCAGGATGCGCACGACCTCGGTGCCGACATTGCCCATACCCAGGACCGCGACCCCGATCGGGCGATCGGTCCCCCAGACACCGTTCTTCGTGTTCACCGTCACGCTTCCACCTCCAGGCTGAGCAGGTCCGCCACCGTCTCCCGGCGCAGGATCAGGCGCGGCTGTCCGTCACGCACCGCGACGACCGCGGGGCGGGTCAACTGGTTGTACCGGCTGGACATCGAATAGCAGTACGCGCCGGTGGCGGCCACAGCGACCAGGTCACCGGGGCCGACGTCAGCCGGCAACCACGTATCGCGAATGACGATATCGCCACTCTCGCAGTGCTTTCCGACCACTCGCGCGACCACCGGCCCGGCCTGCGACGAGCGCGAGACCAGGCGGCAATCGTAATCGGCCTGATAGAGCGCGGGCCGGATGTTGTCGCTCATGCCGCCGTCGACGCTGACGTAGCGCCTGCGCAGGCCGCCGTCCAACGAGACATCCTTGATCGTGCCCACCTCGTACAGCGTCACCGTGCCGGGCCCCGCGATGGCACGGCCCGGTTCCACCGCGATCACGGGCACCGGCAGACCCGCGCGTTCGGCCTCGGCGGCGACCAGCTTGCGCAGGTTCGCCGCGAACTCGTCCAGCGGCGGCGGGTCGTCCGACGGCAGATACGAAATACCAAGTCCGCCACCGAGATCCAGCGTAGCGATCTGGGCGGTACGCTCGATGCCGAACTTGTCGATGGCCTCGCGCAGCAGACCGAGCATGCGCCGTGCGGCGATCTCGAAACCGTCGATCTCGAAGATCTGCGAGCCGATGTGGCTGTGCAGGCCGACCAGACGCAGATTGTCGGCGTCGAAGACGCGCGCGAGCGCCTCCATGGCGTCGCCGCCCGCGATCGAGAATCCGAACTTCTGGTCCTCGTGCGCGGTCGAGATGTATTCGTGGGTATGGGCTTCCACGCCGACCGTAACCCGGACCAGCACATCCTGCAGCACGCCCGCACGGCCGGCGACGGCTTCCAGGCGCTCGATCTCGATCAGCGAATCGACCACGATGTGGCCGACTCCGGCGGACACCGCCGCCTCCAGCTCGGCTACCGATTTGTTGTTGCCGTGCAACGCGATTCGTTCCGCCGGAAAGCCCGCGTGCAACGCCACGGCGAGTTCGCCGCCGGAGCATACGTCCAGCGACAGGCCCTCGTCCCGGATCCAGCGCGCGATCTCGCCGCACAGGAAAGCCTTGGAGGCGTAGTGGACTCGCGCGTTCACGCCGAAGGCGCGGACCATGTCGCGGCAGCGGGAACGGAAGTCGTCCTCGTCGACCACGAACAGCGGGGTGCCGAACCGAGCGGCCAGCTCGTGCACCGGCACGCCCGCCAGCCGGACCACGCCGTCGGAGTCGCGAACGGCGTTGCGCGGCCACACGTTCGCAGGTAGATCGATCATCTTTTCCGGGCCGCTCGGACGCTCTGGCAGATTCGGCGCATGCGGAATCTCGGCGTGCCGGGGACCGGCGGGGTGCGCGGTCATGCCTGCGCCTCGCTGACGCTCGGCTCCGGCATCACCGCTTCAGCGGCTGTGTCGATGGTTCGCTCGCTCCGCTCGCTCACTGGTGAAGCTTCCTTCCTCGCTGCTCTGGTCCGGTACCCGGTCACATACGCTCCGGCGCACTGACACCGAGCAGGCCGAGTCCGTTGGCCAGGACCTGACGCGTAGCGTTGACCAGGGCCAGCCGGGCGGCGTTCGTCGGCGAGACGGGCTCGTCGCCCAGCGGCAGAACGCGTAGGTTCTTGTTGGTCTGGAAACGGTGGTAGGTGCCGGCCAGCTCCTCCAGATAGCGGGCCACCCGGTGCGGTTCGCGCAGGCTCGCGGCGCCGGCCACGACGCGGGGGTACTCGCCCAGGGTGCGGATCAGCTCGCCTTCCTCGTCGGCCGACAGTAACGCGAGATCCGGGGTGACGGAGTCGTACTCGAACTCGGCGGCATTTCGCGCGATGGACGCGGTGCGCGCGTGCGCGTATTGCACGTAGTAGACCGGGTTCTCATTGCTCTGGCTGGCCCACAGGTTCAAGTCGATGTCGATACTCGAGTTCACCGACGAGCGCACCAGCGAGTAGCGCGCCGCGTCCACGCCGATCGCCTCGACCAGATCGTCGAGCGTCACCACCGTGCCCGCGCGTTTGCTCATCCGGACCGCTACGCCGTCGCGCAGCAGGTTCACCATCTGCCCGATCAGCACCTCGACGGTGGCCGGGTCGTCGCCGAAGGCGGCCGCGGCGGCCTTCAGCCTGCCGATGTAACCGTGATGGTCGGCGCCGAGCATGTAGATGCACAGATCGAAGCCGCGCGCACGCTTGTTCTGGAAGTAGGCGATGTCACCGGCGATGTAGGCGGCGTTGCCGTCGCTCTTGATGACCACCCGGTCCTGATCGTCGCCGTACCCGGAGCTGGCGATCCACCAGGCGCCGTCTTTCTCGTACAGGTCGCCGGAGTTCTTCAGCTTCTCCACCGCCTGCTCGACCGCGCCGGAGGCGAACAGCGAACTCTCGTTGAAGTAGACGTCGAAGTCGGTGCCGAACTCGTGCAGCGACTCTTTGATGTGCGCGAACATCAGCTCGACGCCCTCGGCGCGGAACAGTTCGAGGCGCTGCGCCTGCGGCTTGCTCAGCACATCCGGGTGCGCGGCCACGATCTGGTCGGCGATTTCGGCAATGTAGGCGCCCGCGTATCCGTTGTCCGGGGTCGGGGCCCCCGTCGCGGCGGCGGCCAGCGAGGCGGCGTACCGATCGATCTGCGCCCCGTGGTCGTTGAAGTAGTACTCGCGCACCACATCGGCGCCCTGCGCGGCCAGGATGCGGCCCAGTGCGTCGCCGACCGCGGCCCAGCGGGTGCCGCCGAGATGCACGGGGCCGGTCGGGTTGGCCGAGACGAACTCGAGGTTGATCCGGGTGCCCTGCAGGGTGTCCGCGGCGCCGTATGCGGCGCCGGCGGCGAGCACCCGCTCGAGGATCGCGCCCTGCGCGGAGGCGGCGAGGCGGATGTTCAGGAAGCCGGGTCCGGCGACCTCGGCGGCGGCGATGCCGTCCGCGGCGTTCAACGCGTCGGCGAGCCAGGTCGCCAGTTCGCGGGGGTTGGTTCCGGCGCGCTTGGCCACCTGCATCGCGACATTCGTGGCATAGTCGCCGTGTTCCGGGTTCCGGGGACGCTCCACGGTGACCTCGTCGGGCAGGACCGCAGGGTCCAGTCCACGTTCGACAAGCACCTTCGCGGCAGTGGCGCGAAGGAGATCTGCAAGGTCAGCTGGAGTCACGAGTCTCTATCCTATGGTCTTGGCGGGTGTACACCACGAGGTGGGCACTGCGCGGTCAGCGGATCCACCACGTCGAAAGAGCACAACGAGCGATGCCGAACAGTCCCAGCGCCAAATCGGCCAGCGCCGCCAAGGCTGCGGCGAAGTTGTCGGCTCCCCGCAAGCGGGGCAAGCGAGGGCAACTTCCGAAGAAGAATCGCCAGATCCCCTGGCCGGCCATCGGTGCGGCCGTAGTCATCATCGCATTGATCGGCGCCCTGGCCTACAGCCTGGTCCCCAAGTACCGGGAGAAGGCCGAACTGGAGAAGTACACGCCGAGCGCCCAGCGCAAAGATCCCTCCGACGAGATCGCGGGCGTGGTGAAGAAGGAATACCCCGCGGGCCTGCACATCAGCGGGAACCAGCGGGTGGCCTACGACCAGGCGCCGCCGTTCGGCGGGCCACACGACCAGTCCTGGGCGACCTGCACCGGTGTGGTCTACAGCAAACCGATCCGGGTGGAGAACGCGGTGCACTCGCTCGAACACGGCGCGGTGTGGATCACCTACAACCCCGACAAGGTGAACGCCGACGGGATCGAGACGCTGAAAGCGAAGGTCCAGGGCAAGCCGTACACCTTGATGTCGCCCTACCCGGGCCAGGATACGGCGGTGTCGCTGCAGTCCTGGGGGCATCAGTTGAAGCTGGACAGCCCCGACGACAAACGCGTCGGCCAGTTCATCACCGCGTTGCGGTTGAACTCCTACACCTACCCCGAAGTCGGCGCGGACTGCTCGACCATCGTCTTCGACACCGACAACCCGCCGCCGTTCGACCCGACGCCACCCGGACCCGGCGCGGTGCCGATGGACGGCAAGGGCCTGCAACCGGACCCGTCCGAGGCGGGCGGCATGCCGCCGGCCGGCCTGCCCGGCGGTCTGCCGGGAGTGCCGGGCGTGCCCGCTCTTCCCGGTGTTCCCGCGCCGGGGCGGCCCGTACCGGGTGAGGGACAGTAATGCGCGCCGGCGAAGAGACCGTCGACGAGGTCTCGGACAACACTGCGACCGGACCGGGACGTGCGGCCGGGGAAGTGCCCGCCGACACCTCGGACGACACCGAGACCGCGTCGGGGCGTGCTGCCGAGACCGAATCCGGTCTCGGCGGACGGTTCCGGCGCCAGCGCACCACATTGGTGATCCTCGGCACTATCGGCGCCATCCTGATCGGCTTCGCGATCGGTGTACTGGCGCGAATTCCCTTGGACAGCGCCGCCGAGCCGGACCCCGGACCCGTCGACGTGGGCTTCAGTCAGGACATGTCGGCGCATCATGCCCAGGCCGTGGAGATGGCGGGTGTGGTGCTGGTTCGTTCCACCGACATCGAAGTGCGCAGGCTCGCCTACGACATCCTGACCACCCAGCAGAGCCAGATCGGCCGCATGCAGGGCTGGCTGCAACTGTGGAGTGCACCCGCGCAGAGTGTCGACGGGTACATGGGCTGGATGACGGAGCCGATGAGCAGCGGCGGCCACTCCGGGATGAACCATTCGGGGATGAACCATTCCGGCCTTATGTCGACTATGCCCGGCATGGCCACGCCCACCGAACTCGCCGCGCTGCGTCAGGCCACCGGACCCGCACTCGACACCCAGTTCCTGCAACTGATGCTGCGCCACCATGGGGGCGGGCTCCCGATGATCGACTACGCCGCCCAGCATGCCGATACCACCGCGGTGCGCACCCTCGCCGACACCATGGCCAAAACCCAGCGCGGTGAATCCGACCTGATAACCACAATGCTCACGGCGCGCGGCGCCGCTCCGCTCCCCATGAACTGACCCGAAACCCCGCCGCCCGACCCGTTTTGGCGGACGGCGACCGATACGATAGGCTGACCCAGCCCGATCGGGCCGCCACCAGGCCCCGACCGAGCCCTATCCCGCCCTCGTAGCTCAGGGGATAGAGCGTCTGCCTCCGGAGCAGAAGGCCGCAGGTTCGAATCCTGCCGAGGGCACGCACAGAATGGCCCCTGACCAGGCTCTCCTGGTCAGGGGCCATTCTTATACCCGACCTCAGCCCGCGTCGATGACCGTCTCGCGGAAAGTCTTGGGCGCCCGCTTGCGCCTGGCGGCCCGATTCCAGCATGGGCGGCCGAACGCGCGGATCAGATGCAGCTCAGAGCGCATACCGTCGGGTATAAATCCCTCATCGACAATCCCCAGTGGCTGGTAGACGAGATCGTCCTCCCGCGCGGCCGGGCAGGTCGGACGATGCGCACGAACCGCGCCCTGGAACATCCTGAGACGGGCCGGCGCAGTGCCGCGAGCGGCATCCTCGCCCGCCCGCGACAACAGCATCGCGGCACCGCCACCTCGGCGGCGTGCGTCCGCGAATTCGGGCGGCCCGAGATCGAGTCCAGCCGATCGAGTACGGACTTGCGAGCGCGACGGATGGTGCCGGGTGGTGAGTGGCGATGACCGCTCGCGCGGTCGCCGGTCCCGCTGCCGCTCGCGCGGTCGCCGGGCTCGCTGCCGCGGTCGCGGTCTTCATCGGCGCCGCCTACTTCGCCGGGCTCGCGCACGCCGAGGTACCCGCGCCTGCGGGCGAACATCTCGTCGGTCGCACCGACACCACCGTCTCGGCCGGTGGTCGAGAGTTGCCGGTGTCGGTCTGGTATCCGGCTGCCGCCCCCACGATCCCAGCGCACTATGTCCCCGCGTCCAACCCGGTCGCAGCCGCGCTGCTCTCGACCGAGGCGGCGCTGTGGCTGGGCGAGCCCATCGCCGCGCCGATGATGCTCACCGCCACGGTCGCAGCTGGACAGGACGCGCCACTGGATACCACGCTCGGCCCCTTGCCGGTGGTAGTGTACTCCCCAGGTCTCGGCACGCCGCGCTGGCTCGCATCGGGACTCGCCGCCGATCTCGCCTCCCGCGGCTACGTCGTGATCGGTGTCGACCACCCGGGCGAGACGCCTGCGGTCGAAGTGCACGGCGAACTGATGCTCGGCACGGCGCCGGCGTACGAAGACACCGAATACATGCGTCGCGCGCTGGACATCCGCGTCGCCGATGTGCACCTGGTCCTCGACGAGCTCGCCGCGCTCCCGGTCGTCGGCGGGCATGTCGACATCGACCGGATCGCGGTGGTGGGGCACTCCTACGGCGGACTGACCGCGCTGGCCGCGATGCGCGCCGAACCGCGCGTCCGGGTGGCCGTGGTGCTCGACGGACCCGCAGGTTGGGCCGACAACACCGACATCGAGCGCGGCGGCGTCGATCGGCCCGTGCTCATGCTCGCCTCCGGCGACATGCTGCATGCGTCGTGGATCCGGTTCGCGTCGGACAATCCAGCGTTCACCCTCGGCACGATTCGTGGTGCCGGGCACTACACGGCGACCGATCTCCCCGCGCTTGCGCCCTCGATCGCGCGGTGCGGGTCGCTGCCCGCCGAACGAGCCGCGGCGATCACCCGCAGCGTTGTCACCGGCTTCCTCGACGAGCAGTTGCGCGACGCGGGCGCGGCTGCGCCGCTGCCGTCCTGGCCCGAGCTCGAGTGGCGCACACGCTGATCGGCCGCACGTGGGCCGCGTGTCGCTCTCGTAAGAGAGAAGGGCTCCCGGGAACCGGAAGCCCTTCGTCGGGATGTCGGATGTCGACTTATGGCTCGCCGATCACGGTAGGGGTTCGGTGGGCTTGTCGGTAGCGCTCAGGACGCCGGCCGCGGAGAGGTAGGCGAATGCGGGCGCGGTCAGGCCCGGCTGAAGAAAGTAGAGGTGGGCTTTGCTGACGGCGCCGTTCTCGGTGGCATCACAGAGCGCGTGCAGGGCAGTCGGGTCGACAGTGAGAGCGATCAGCTTGCCCGCCTCGTAGTCCATCTCCACCCATTTCGCGTGGATTGCGGCGCTCATGACACTTCCGGTGAAGCTCTCCCGCTCGGCGGCGGCGCTGAGACTCATCTCCAGACCGTCGTCGAGATCGGTCGGCGTGTGCTGCCAGTGACCGAATTCCCACCAGCGCACGAAAGTGATCGGACCGTCGACGCCACCGGGCAGTTTCGCCGCCGGATCCGCCGAACGCACCCAGGCGGGCGCGGCAGCCAGTGGATCGTAGGCGGTCCCCGTGACCTCGTTGTCCTCGTCCCTACCGAATAGGAGGGCGCGCTCGCCGGGATATCTGGCCAGCGAGTACCAATTGCCCTCGCCGTCGTGGTTGCTCAGCCGGCCACCTGCCACCCTGGCCGTCTGCCCGATTTCCTCTCCGCTCGCAGCTCGATGGTCATCGCTGTGGGTCGCGGCAGTGATCACGTCCAAGACGGTCACGCGCGCCCACAGGACCTCGGGATGCGGCAACTGAAATCCCATGCCCGGCAACGTATCACCGGCCCCGCACAGCGACAACCGGATCGGCAGCTCCACCGTCTCTCCTGGTCTTCGGGCAGCACCCGACCGGTTGCGCCTATCGCCCCGGACAGCCACGACCGGCGGACCGGCGCGGACGCAGCGCATAGACGGGGACCGGACCCCGACGACCTGCACTTAGGTCAAGTTCTATGGCTGCGACCTTCAGTCCCCGCTGAACCACAGATAACCATGCTGGCCCATGGCGGACTCGGCAGCCGCGCGTAGTTCCTGAACAGCTTTCCGCTCATTGGCGTCTCGTGGTTGCAGCGCCGTCAGCTCGTTCACCAGAAATCGCAACTGGTACGTGTTGAACATCGTGTCGGCATACAGGTGAATTCCATCGATAATAGATCCGGCCGGTGCGCGCTCGATAATTGCGGAGATCGCGTCGCTGGACACATCTACAGACTCCACCTGGCCATGAACCATATTTTGGATGGTGACATCAATTCCCAATTCCGCTCCTATTCAACTGGGAACATATTTATGACGGTGCCGTACTTGTCGGTGATTACTTTGTATCGGCTTGCCGCTGCGCCGCCGGCTTCTTTCGAAAGATTTCCGACTACCTCACCTGCGTCCACGATCCGCTCGTAGTTGCCATATTGGTTCGGCCCTCGTGCAGGGGTTTCCTCAGCCGAATCTGCCAGGGCATCAAGGTCCGTGCCTGCTTTGAAGGTGCTCTTCTTGTCCGTTACCTGGGCACCACCCTCGACATGTTTGGCCCGAATGTACTCTTCCGATGCGTCGGTCAATCCGCCCAGCGGCACCTCTGGTGCAGGAGTGAGCTGTTCGTAGGGCGTGTCATCCGCGTCGATCGCCGCGATCAGGATCGCCAGCCCGGCGATCGTTGCCAGCCCGCCGGTCACGAGTGCCGCTGTGGTGAAGGTGATCCCACTCAGTCCGGTGAAGAACGAACCGATCGAGCCGGCAATGGCGGTCGCTGCGGTTTCGAGGGTTGCCCCCTCCAAGGCCACTGACTTCGGGTTGCGAATCCAGACCACGGAGACGGCGATCACGACAGATGCGCCGACGACGACAGTAGTGAACTGGGTGTTGATGTCGGAGCGCATGGCGGCGAGCGCCACATGGTGATCTGTGGTCACGGTGGCGAGATCGTTAGCGGCCAACTGGATTTCGCCCGCGCTCGCCGCGAGCGTGCGGAGATGTTCGGCCAGGTACGGTATATCCTGCGGTGTGTCGGCCCGGTAGCCGCGCTCCAACCCTTCGGCGATCAATCGGAGCCGACTTCGTGCGCCGAAGACCGCGTTGTCGGCAGCGAAATTCTTCCACGCGGTCGCCATGCGTTCCAGCTTGTCGGTGTCTCCGTCCGGGATCTCACCGCCGACGATCCGGGAGGTGACTTTGTCATAGAGGTCCGGGAACTCGGACTCGAGTCCCCGGCTGTTGGTCCGCGACGAGGCCACACCGACAACAGCATTGGCCCCGTAGGGCAACTCGGATGGGATAGCACGCGGAAGGGTCGGGGCGGCCCCCTTGTTCGGGCTACGATTCGCCTTGTAATTGGAACATTCCCAGTTGTAACCGGCAGCGGTCAGAACATCACCAAAATGCTGTAACGCCCTCGCAAAATTTGTCGCTACCAGCGCAAAGGCACCCGCTCGCTCGTCGTAGCTCTTAGACCATACCTTGACAGCCTGGTAACTCCCCGCCATCCCACCGGTCTCCAGCAGAACGGTCTGCACCGGATTGTAGGCAGCCTGGAAATCCTTGGACAGTGCGTAACAGTCGTTGGCGGCACTGTAATACGACTGCGGCGCGATAATCACCGGTTCACCCCCTCGCCATCCGCACGTTCATATCTTGCGCATCTGCATAGGCGGCGTGGGCGGTTTTCGCCGCCTGCTGCATCTGCGCCACCCCCTCCAGCAACTCTCGCGCCCCCCTCATCCATTCTTCATGCGCGAGGGTGTAGGCGGATCCCGCCGCACCCGTCCAGCCGCCGCTCTGCAGCAGCGTCGAAACGCGGCTATCCATCTGATCCAGATGATCGGACACATACGCGACCAATCCGGCCAGCCGCGCCACAACCTGCTCCAGATGATCCAAATCGACCGAAAATTCCGAAGTCATGGGCCCGCCGCTACCGGATGCCATCGGAGTTCGCTATCAATGGTCGTCCATCTCCCCCAACCATACTCATGACGCCAACCCTACTGGCTGGTCGCGACCGTTCAGAGACCCGCGGAGGCGGCGGAGCCAGGGGACGCGGACCGGCGTGGACGCAGTGCGTAGGCGGGGACCAGTTGGTCCCGCACAGGCAGATCCGGGCGCCCGTCGGCGAACTGGATGCTGTACGTCACTCGGCCCAGCCAGTCGCCGTCAACGGTGGGCAGCCAGTGCGTCAGTGTGCCGGGACGCTCTCCCCGCATGATCACGCCCGCGCCGTTCACGTGCCGCGGGGTTCCCGGGTCGCGGACCAGGATCGCGTCCAGCCGGACCCAGACCGGCCGCGGCGGGTAGGTCAGCGTCCGGTAGTAGTGGCCGGTCCTGTTCGGGTAGACCAGCTCCGGTTCCGTGCCCTCGGTTCGCGGCACGTCATCGCTTGTCGAACCCATGTTCGAATGGTAGCTGGCATCATGCTGCAAGCACCAGGCAACCCGGCAGCGAATCGGACGGCAATGACGGCCACCACAGACCACGGCTTTCTGTCGCGCCGGCGTGCCGCGCGGCGAGGGCCGCCGCCACGGCCCGGGGCGACGACCCGCCTGCGGGGCCTGGTCGATGCACGACGCCGCTCATCACCGGCGCCACTCGGCTCGTGAACGCTCCCAGCGGTGTGCTGTCCGGTCGCACGGGCTACACGAAGGCTGTTATGTGATCAACTGCTACAAGACCCGCGCCGCGGGTGCGCGACGCCGGATCGCACTCACCCGTGGCGAACATTTCGGACTGCTGTTGGACTACCCCGTTCAGCACCTGCGCGGACCGCAATCATGTTGTGCTGCGCGACTTCTCAGGGCCGACCTGACGGGCGGGCGGAATTTCCCGGAATCCGCCGCCGGACCGAAACCGTTCACGCACGCTGGAGGCGGTATCTTCCTTTTAGGTAAGCCTCAACATATGCGCGAGGCATTGGACGCGATCGGGAGGACGAGGATGAAGCCGGTCAGATGGAAGACGATTGCCGCTGGACTGGCCGTCGCGATGACGGCACTCGGCATGACGGCCTGCTCGAATTCCTCGGACGACGCGAACGAGATCACCGTCTACAACGCACAGCACGAATCCCTCACCAAAGAATGGGCCGACGCGTTCACCAAGGAAACCGGGATCAAGGTGACGTTGCGCCAGGGCGGTGACACCGCGCTGGCCAACCAACTCGTCGCCGAGGGTGCCGCCTCGCCCGCCGACGTCTTCTTGACCGAGAATTCTCCGGCCGTGGCGCTGGTGGAGAACGCGGGCCTGTTCGCCGACGTGGACGCCCGGACCGTGGCGCAGGTGCCCGCACAGTTCCGCCCGTCCAGCGGCAAGTGGACCGGCATCGCGGCGCGCGCAACGGTGTTCGTCTACCACAAGAGCACGGTCCAGCCCGGTCAGCTGCCCACGTCGCTGCTCGATCTGGCGCAGCCGCAGTGGAAGGGCCGCTGGGGTGCGGGCGTGTCCGGTGCCGACTTCCAGGCCATCGTCGCGGGCCTGCTCGCCCTGAAGGGCGAGGACGTCACCCGCGCGTGGCTGAAGGGCATGAAGGAGAACGCGACGCCCTTCCCGAACAACGTGGCCACCATGAAGGCGGTCAATTCCGGTAGTCCCGACGGCGGCGTCATCTACCACTACTACTGGTACCGCGACCAGGCCAATACCAAGGAGAGCAGCGCCGGTACCGCGCTGCACTATTTCAAGAACGGCGACCCCGGCGCGTTCGTCAGTATCTCCGGCGGCGGTGTGCTGAAGTCGAGCAAGAAGCAGGAGTCGGCACAGAAGTTCCTGGCGTTCATCACCGGTAAGGCCGGACAAGAGGTGCTGCGGGACGGCACGTCGCTGGAGTACCCGGTCGCCAGCGGCGTCGCCGCCAATCCCGCGCTGCCGCCGCTGGCCGACTTGCAGGCCCCCGCGATCGACCCGTCCAAACTCGACGCCAAGAAGGTCACGGCGCTGATGACCGAAGCGGGTCTGCTGTAGCCGTGGTAGTCCGGACCGCTGTCACCGCGCCCCGGGTCGGCCGGCCGGGGCCCCTCGTCACGGGCGTCGCGCTGCTGCTGGTAGCGGCGACGTTCGTGCCGCTCGGGTACATCGTCTCGACGGTCTTCACCACCGGCCCCCAGCAAGCGGCCGAATTGGTGTTTCGACCCAGAGTCGGTGAACTGCTGCGCAACACGCTCGAGTTGGTGGTGTGCACCGTACCCATCTGTGTGGCGCTCGGCATCGGGCTGGCCTGGGTGGTCGAGCGCACCGACGTACCCGGGAAGTCGTGGTGGGGGCCGATTTTCGTGGCGCCGCTGGCGGTGCCCGCGTTCGTCAACAGCTACGCATGGGTCAGCGCGTTCCCTGCCATGCACGGTCTGTGGGCGGGCGTGGTGATCTCGACGATGTCCTATTTCCCTCTGGCGTATCTGCCCGCGGCGGCCACACTGCGTCGCCTGGACCCGGCGGTGGAGGAGTCGGCGCGAGCGCTGGGCTCCGGCGCGGTGGCGGTGTTCGTGCGGATCGTGCTGCCGCAACTGCGGTTGGCCATCCTCGGCGGCGCGCTGCTCATCGCGCTGCACCTGCTCGCCGAGTACGGCGCTTTCGTCATGGTGCGGTTCGACACATTCACCACGGCCATCTTCGAGCAGTATCAGTCCAGCTTCGCCGGGCCCGCGGGCAGCATGCTGGCCGGTGTGCTCGCACTGTGCTGCCTGGCGCTGCTCGGGGCCGAGGCCGGGCTGCGCGGCCGGGCCCGTTACGCGCGGATCGGCGCCGGGGTGCCGCGCGCCGCGACCCGGATTCGACTGGGTGCCGGCGCGATACCGGTCCTCGCCGTGCTCGTCACGGTGACCGTTGGCGCGCTCGGAGTGCCGTTGTGGACCATCGGGCGCTGGTTGAGCATCGGCGGGACGGCAGTGTGGGATGTCGCCGAGATCGGCAACGCGCTGGGGCAGACGGTTGGCCTCGCGGCGTTCGCCGCCGCACTCACCACACTGTGCGCGTTTCCGGTCGCGTGGATCGCGGTGCGCTCCACCTCGGCGTTCGCGCGGATGGTCGAGGGGGCCAACTACATCACGAGTTCGCTGCCCGGCATCGTCATCGCGCTGGCCATGGTGACCGTGACCATCCGCTGGGTGCCACCGCTCTATCAGACGGTGTTCATGGTGATCGCCGCGTACGTCCTGTTGTTCCTGCCCCGGGCACTGGTCAACCTGCGGGCTGGGCTCGCCCAGGTTCCGGTCGGCTTGGAGGAGGCCTCCCGCTCGCTGGGCAAGTCGGGGCCGGCCACCTTCTGCCTGGTCACCCTGCGGCTGACCGCCCCTGCCGCGGCTGCCGCGGCAGCGCTGGTGTTCGTGGCGGTGGCGACCGAACTGACCGCCACGCTGCTGCTCGCGCCCAATGGAACTCGCACGCTGGCGATGCGGTTCTGGTCGCTGTCGGGCGAATTGGATTACGCGGCCGCCGCGCCGTATGCCCTGATCATGATCGCCGCCGCGGTGCCGGTGACGTATCTGCTGTTCACCAACTCTCGGAAGGCGGCTGGGTTATGAGTCGCGTTGTCGTCACCGACGTATCGAAGACGTTCGGCCATACCCGGGTACTCGGCGGGATCACCCTCGACGTACTCGACCACACCGCGACCGCTGTAGTCGGCTCGTCCGGGTGCGGTAAGACCACGCTGCTGCGCGTCATCGCGGGATTCGAGTCGCCGGACGCGGGTTCGGTGTCGATCGGCTCGGAAACCGTTGTCGGCGAACGCTTCTCGGTGCCGCCACAGCGACGCAATATCGGCTACGTCGCGCAGGACGGTGCACTGTTCCCACACCTGACCGTAGGCCAGAACATCGCTTACGGGCTGCCCGGTCTGTGCCGCCGCAGCCGTCATCGGGTGCGGGAATTGCTGGAGATGGTGTCGCTGCCCCCGTCCTACGCCGACCGGCGACCGCACCAACTCTCCGGCGGCCAGCAGCAGCGCGTCGCACTGGCCCGCGCGCTGGCTCGCAAGCCCTCCGTGATGCTGCTGGACGAGCCGTTCAGCGCATTGGACGCGGGGTTGCGCGCGACGACCAGGCAGGCTGTGGCCGACACGCTGTGTGCGGCGGGGATGACGAGCATTCTGGTGACCCACGACCAGGAAGAGGCGTTGAGCTTCGCCGAGCAGGTCGCGGTGATGCGCGAAGGACGTTTCACCCAGGTGGGCACACCGGAAGAGGTCTACGCCACGCCGAAGGATCTGTTCACCGCCCGCTTCCTCGGCGACTGTGTCCTGCTCGACGCGGTGGTCGAGGCCGGCGTGGCGAAGTGCGCGCTCGGGCGGATCCCGGTGCAGCGCGACGCCCCGACCGGAACCGTGACCATCATGATTCGACCGGAACAGCTTGTGGCCCATACTGTTTCGGATGACGAGCCGGACAGCGGGCAGATCCGCGCCGTCGAGTTCCGCGGCGCCGACGTCATCCTGACGATCGACCTGGATGGCACCGCCACCCCCATTCGAGTACGCCGCGCCAGCGTCGATGCCCCGGTCGCGGGGCAACGGGTGCGTCTCGACCTGCTCGGCTCCGCGGTGGCGTATGCCGAGCCGGGTGTCGCCGCCTGACCCGCACCGGCGAGCGCCGTACTACGGGGAGGACTGCGATGGCTGTACACCACTCGGCAGTGCGCTCGAATACTCGGCTCGGGCATGGCGTGCACCGAGCCGAGCACCGAGGACACTTGGAGCGAGCGGCGGGAATTGAACCCGCGTAAACGGCTTTGCAGACCGTTGCCTCAACCACTCAGCCACGCCCGCCTCGCGCTCTATAGTGCCCCGGATCCGGCAACGGACCTACCGTTGCGTTCACGGTGATCGGAAGGCTGGCGGATGTCTCCGTCGGATGGCTCTGGCGGCGGGCGACGTCATGGAATGATCAAAATATGTCTCAGCCACGCCCGCTTCCGCTCGACCCGATCGAGGAGGCCCACCGTCAGTGGGTCGGTCACGGCTGGGGCGACGTCGCCGACGGCATGGCCGCGGTGACCTCGCTGGTGCGCGCCCAGCAAATCGTCATGGCCCGGGTCGACGAGGCACTGAAGCCGACCGGTTTGACTTTCTCGCGGTACGAGCTGCTGATGCTGCTCAATTTCAGCAAGAGTGGCGCGCTGCCGATGGCCAAGGCCAGCGCGCGCTTGCAAGTGCACCCCACCAGCGTCACCAACACCGTCGACCGCTTGGAGGCGGCGAAACTCGTAGCGCGCGTGCCACATCCCAGCGACCGCCGCGCTACCTTGATCGAAATCACCGATACCGGAAGAGAATTGGTGGCGAAGGCGACGAAGGAGCTCAACGCGAAGGTCTTCGCGGTGCCCGGGCTCCCACCGGAGCGGCTGCACACCCTGCTGCAACTGCTGGCCGAATTCCGCCACGCCGCAGGCGACTTCGACACCAGCGAGGGAACGGCGCGCTGGTCGACCAGCACGGCGATGTAAGCGACACGTACCGGTCGGTCGCATAATCACTGGATCCGAGCGGTACGTGCCCGACGGGCATCCAACCCGCGAATGCCTGGCCCGTCGTCTTGGCAGCGGCAGCGAAAAGGTCCACCATGGAATCCATGGTGCTGCTCTTGGGGGTATCGGCGGGCGCTGGCGGCGCACACGCGATGCTGACACACTCCGATCAGCCGCACCTACCCCCCATCGATCACTGCGAGGTGCCCCGGCGGGCCGGCGGCGGTGTCGAGGAGTCGGTCTTCGAGGCGATCCACCAGATGATGGGCGCCGCTGGCACGCGTGACGAACTCGTCTCCGGAACGGCCGTCACCTGCCGCTGTCCCCTGCATGCCGAGGCCATCCGCGCCGGTGCCGGCGAGCGCAGGCTCACCATCGTCGAGGAACCGCTCGCCCAGCTGCGCTATCTGCGTTTCACCGGGCAACTTCCGGACAACGGCTCGGTGATCCTGTACGACCTGGGCAGTTCCGGGCTGACCATCACCCACGCCGATTGCCGCACCGACACGATTCTGTCCAGCAAACGCAGCACCGTACTCGGCGGCGACGGCTACGACGCGCTGCTGCGCTGGCGGCTGGCCCGCGGCGGCGTGCTCACCGACAAGCCGACCAGCAGGCGTCATCGCGAGCAGTTGAGCGACACCAGGGTGGTGACCGCGATCAACACCGACACCGGCGACCGGGTCGTGCTGACTCGCAGCGACCTGGCCGAGCTCTGCGCCGCGGGCATCCACCACTCCGCGTCGTTCGTGCGGCAGATCATCGACGAAACCGGGGTGCGACCCGAGGCCATGGCGCTGCTCGGCGGCTGCACGCGCAGTCCGATCATCCGGGCAGAACTGGCCGAACTCATCGACCTGCCGATCATCTACGACCCGGAACCCGACCTGGTCTCGGCACGCGGCGCTGTCCTGCTGGCCGCCGAACGGCGCGGCGGTGACCTGCGGATGCCCCGCCTGCGCGCCGGAGCCACCTCGATCGCACCCACAGCGGACCGACGCAAACTCATCGCCGCGGTCGCGGTGACCGCAGCCCTCGGCGCCACCATCGCCGGACTGCTCGCCACCGACAAGGGTTCGCCCCGGCCGGAAAACGGCAGCAACCCGAGACCAGCCGAAATCGTCGCTCCGACATCCAGATCCTTCGGATGATCCACCGCAGCGACATCGGCCGGCCGAGTGCCGCGTATCCGAAGGACCCGGACAACATTTATGCCAAGGAGCCCGGGGTATCGAGCCCCTCATTGCGGGCGCGCTCCGCGACACAGACCCGGACACGTGGCGACCGCACTCCGTGCCCGAGGCCAGGCGTTCTCACCAGATGACCAGCCAGCGCAGATATCCGACAGCACGGCGTGGCCCGTGATCGACCACCACGGGCCTGATCCGCGCGGGAGACCTGGCCGTCCGCCGACAGTCAGCGGTTGGTGAACTTCGCGGAGCGCTTCTCGACGAACGCGCTCATGCCTTCCTTCTGGTCCTCGATCGCGAACAGCGAGTGGAAGACTCGGCGTTCGAACCGCAGGCCCTCGGCGAGGGTGGTTTCGAACGAGCGGTTCACCGCCTCCTTGGCGATCATCGTGACCGGCAACGACATCGACGCGATGGTCTCCGCGACCTCGAGTGCGGTGTCGAGCAGTTCCGCGGCGGGCACGACGCGCGAGACCAGACCGGCGCGCTCGGCTTCCTCGGCATCCATGTTGCGACCGGTGAGTACCAGGTCCATCGCCTTCGCCTTGCCGATCGCGCGGGTCAGGCGCTGCGACCCGCCGATACCCGGTATGACGCCCAGCTTGATCTCCGGCTGCCCGAACTTCGCGGTATCGGCCGCCAGCAGGATGTCGCAGATCATGGCCAGTTCACAGCCGCCGCCCAGCGCGTAGCCCGCGACTGCCGCGATGGTGGGTTTGCGGAACTGCGCCAGCCGGTCCCAGCGGGCGAAGTAGTCGTCGAGGAACATGTCCATGTACGACTTGGGCTGCATCTCCTTGATGTCGGCGCCCGCCGCGAAGGCCCGCTCCGACCCCGTGATCACGATGGCGCCGATCTCGTCGTCGCGCTCGAGTTCGTCGAGCGCCAGGATGATGTCGTCGAGGACCTGCGCGTTCAGCGCGTTCAGTGCCTTCGGGCGGTTCAGCGTGATCCAGCCGACCCGGCCCTTGCGTTCCAGCAGAATCGTCTCGAAGTGTGTCACTCGGTACCCTCGTGGTCGGAACGGTTACGGACATCGGTGACGATAGCGGAGAAGTCCCGCCCGGCGTCCGTCTGGTTGAACCGGGTGTAGATCTCGTTGGCGAGCAACCCGAGCCGGCCGTCGACGTTGTTCCCGCGCAACGCGTTCGCCGCCAGACCCAGGTCCTTGGTCATCAGCGCGGTGGCGAAGCCGGGCTGGTAGTCGTTGTTGGCCGGGCTGGTCGGCACCGGGCCCGGAACCGGGCAGTAGCTGGTCAGCGCCCAACTCTGGCCGGAGGCGGTGGACACCACATCGAAGAACGACTGATGACTCAGCCCCAGCTTCTCACCGAGCACCAATGCCTCCGACAGCGCGATCATCGAGACACCCAGCAGCATGTTGTTGCAGATCTTCGCCGCCTGCCCCACGCCGGAACCGCCACAGTGCACGACTTTGCCGCCCATCACCTCGAGCACGGCGAGCGCGGCACCGAAGTCCTCGGCGGCGCCGCCGACCATGAAGGTCAGCGTCCCCGCCGCGGCACCGCCCACGCCACCCGAAACGGGCGCGTCCAGCGGGCGGTGTCCGGCGGCGACGGCCCGTTCGGCGGCGGTCTTGGCGTCGGCGACGTCGATGGTGGAGCAGTCGATGAACAGCGTGCCCGGCGCAGCGGCCGGGAGCAGTTCGGCGTACACGTCGAGGACCAGTTTGCCGTTGGGCAGCATGGTGATCACGATGTCGGCCGCGGCGGTCTCAGCAGCCGTGTCGACGACCGTCGCACCGTCGCGCGCGGCCTGTTCCCGCGCCGCGGGCACCGGATCGAAGGCGAGGACCGTGTAGCCCGCGCGCACCAGGTTGGCCGCCATCGGCGCACCCATGTGGCCGAGGCCGAGGAATCCGATTCGCTTGCTCATCACTGCACCTCCGGGGCCAGCAGGCCCAGCTCTTCGTCGACCAAGTCGGCGAAATATGTATCTACCTGCACATTCGTGACCTCGGCAAGGGTCGCGGGCGACCACCGGGGCGTGCGGTCCTTGTCGATCACCTGTGCGCGGATGCCCTCGACCAGATCATGCGACGACAGCGATGCGATCGAGACCCGGTACTCCTCGTTCAGCACTGCCTCCAAGCTCGGCGCGGTGCGCGCGGTGCGCAGCGAACGCAGCGTCACCTTCAGCGCGACCGGGGATTTCGCCAGAATCTCCGCCGCGGCCGCCCGCGCTTCGGGTGCTTCGTGCGCCTGCAGGCGTGCGACGATCTCCTCGACCGAGTCGGCGCGGTAGCAGGCGTCGATCCAGTCCCGCCCGGCGAGCAGCGCGGATTCCGGTGCGTCCGTGGCGAACTTGGCGATCGCGATGTCAGCGCTCTCCGAGCGCAGCGTCTCGAGCAGGGCGGGCAGATCCTGCGAGGCGATGAAGTAATCGGCGAAGCCCGCCGCGATGGCGTCACCGGCGCTCATTCGCGCGGTGGTCAACGCGACGTGGGTGCCGATCTCGCCCGGGGTACGTGCGAGCAGATAGGTGCCGCCGACATCGGGAACGAAGCCGATGCCCACTTCCGGCATGCCGATCTTGGATCGTTCGGTGACGATGCGGTGGCTGCCGTGCCCGGAAAGGCCCACGCCACCGCCCATCACGATGCCGTCCATCACTACCACGTACGGCTTCGGGTAGCGGCCGATCAGCGCGTTGAGGATGTACTCGTCGCGCCAGAACCGGCCGGTTGCCGAAGCTGCGGTATTCGCACCGTTTTTCGCATCGGCATGGATGGCGACGATATCGCCGCCCGCGCACAGTCCGCGCTCACCCGCGCCGGTAACGGCCACGGTGCGCACCGCGTCGTCTTCGGCCCAAGCTCGCAGCGTGTCGGTAATAACCAGGGCCATCGAGTGATTCAGGGCGTTGATGGCTTTCGGCCGGTTCAGTGTGATCAGACCCAGTCCGTCGCGCCGCTCGACCAGAACTTCTGGTTCGGTCATACTTTCCGCGCTCATGCCGCTCCTACCACCGAGCGGGCGACGACCAGCCGCATGATTTCATTGGTGCCCTCCAGAATCTGGTGCACCCGCAGATCCCGGACGATCTTCTCCAAGCCGTACTCGGACAGGTACCCGTAGCCGCCGTGCAGTTGAAGCGCCCGGTTGGCCACCTCGAATCCGGCATCAGTCGCGAATCGTTTCGCCATGGCGCACAGCTCGACCTTATCCGGCGCGTCGGCGTCCAGTGCCGCCGCCGCTCGCCACAGCAAGGTGCGCGCGGCCTCCAATTCGGTACGCATATCGGCGAGTTCGAATTGCAGCGCCTGGTTCTTCAACAGTGGCTTGCCGAACGCGTGTCGCTCGGCGAGATACGGCACCGTTTTGTCCAGCGCCGCCTGCGCGCCGCCGACCGAGCACGCGGCGATATTGAGCCTGCCGCCGTTGAGCCCGTTCATCGCGATGCGGAAGCCGTCGCCCTCCGCGCCGAGGCGGTTCGCCGCCGGAACCCTCGCGTCGGAGAAGATCACCTGCCGGGTCGGCTGCGCGTTCCAGCCCATCTTCCGCTCATTGGCGCCGAACGAGACGCCGGGTGTGTCGGCAGGCACGATGAAGGTCGAGATCCCTTGCGCCCCAGTGTCTCCTGTCCGTGCCATGACAATGTAGACGTCGGTGGCACCCGCTCCGGAGATGAACTGCTTGGCTCCGTTGAAGATGTAGTCGTCGCCGTCGCGAACGGCCTTGGTGGCCAGGGCCGCGGCGTCCGAGCCGACACCCGGCTCGGTCAGCGCGTAGCTGGACAGCAGTTCCATCATGGTCAGGCGAGGCAGCCAACGATCGCGCTGTTCGGCGTTGCCGTAGCAGTCGATCATCCAGGTCGCCATGTTGTGGATGGAGATGTAGGCGGCAACGGCCGGGCAGCCGGTGGCCAGCTGCTCGAAGATCCGCACGGCGTCCAGCCTGCGCAGGCCCGAACCGCCCAGATCCTCGTTGACGTAGATGCCACCGAGACCGAGCGGGCCCGCCTTCCGCAGAACGTCGACCGGGAAATGCTTCTGCTCATCCCATTCCAGCGCGTTCGGCGCGAGGTATTCGTCGGCGAAGCCGCGCGCGGTGTCGCGGATCGCCTTTTCGTCGTCATCCAGATCGAACATCCGCGTCAATCCATCGTCGGGATGACGAACGCGTTGGTCTCCTTCAGGCCGGAGGGCCAGCGCTGCGTCACCGTCTTGGTCTTGGTGTAGAAGCGGATCGAATCCGGCCCGTGCTGGTTCAGATCGCCGAAGCCGGAACGCTTCCAGCCACCGAAGGTGTAGTACGCGATCGGCACCGGGATCGGGACGTTGACGCCGACCATCCCGACCTGCACGCGCGAGGCGAAATCGCGGGCGGTGTCGCCGTCGCGGGTGAAGATCGCGACGCCGTTGCCGTACTCGTGCTCGTTGGCCAACCGCAAACCTTCTTCGTAGTCCTTGGCACGGACCACGGTGAGCACCGGGCCGAAGATCTCCTCGCGGTAGATCCGCATGTCCGGGGTGACCTTGTCGAACAGGGTCGCGCCGACGAAGTAGCCGTCCTCGGCGCCTTCCACGACCAGCCCGCGACCGTCCACCACCAGCTCGGCCCCCTCGTCGATGCCGATCTGGACGTAGCTGTTCACCCGATTCACCCCGTCCTGGCCGACCAGCGGGCCGAAGTCGGCACCCGGGTCGTCGGAGCGGCCGACGTTGAGCTTGTGCACCCGCTCGGTCAGTTTGGCCAGCAAGCGGTCGGCGGTCTCCTCGCCGACCGGAACCGCCACCGAGATCGCCATGCAGCGTTCGCCCGCGGAGCCGTAGCCCGCGCCGATCAGCTGGTCGGCAACGTCGTCCAGGTCTGCGTCCGGCATGATGATCGCGTGGTTCTTGGCGCCGCCGAAGCACTGGGCGCGCTTGCCGTTCGCGGTCGCGGTCTCGTAGATGTACTGCGCGATCGGGGTGGAGCCGACGAAGCCGACGGCCTTGATCCGCGGGTCGTGCAGCAGCGTGTCGACGGCTTCCTTGTCCCCGTTGACCACATTGAACACACCGGCGGGCAGCCCGGCCTCGAGGAACAGTTCGGCCAGCCGCAGCGGCACCGAGGGGTCGCGTTCGGAGGGCTTGAGCACGAACGCGTTGCCGGTGGCCAGCGCGGGACCGGCCTTCCACAGCGGAATCATGGCCGGGAAGTTGAACGGGGTGATGCCCGCGACGACACCGAGCGGTTGGCGCATCGAGTAGACGTCGATGCCGGTGCCCGCGCTTTCGGTGTATTCACCTTTGAGCAGGTGCGGAATGCCGGTGGCGAACTCGATGACCTCCAGTCCGCGCTGGATGTCGCCCTTGGCGTCGGGGATGGTCTTGCCGTGTTCGGAGGACAGCAGTGCGGCCAGCGAGTCGATCTCGTCCTGCACCAGGGTGAGGAACTTCATCAGCACACGCGCGCGCTTCTGCGGGTTGAATGCGGCCCACACCGGCTGCGCCGCTGCGGCATTCGCGATGACCGCCTCGACTTCGGACTTGCTCGCCAGCGGTACCCGGGCCTGCACCTGGCCGAGATTGGGGTCGAAGACGTCGCCGAAGTTGCCGGATGTGCCCGGCACATGCTGTCCGCCGATGAAATGGGTGAGTTCGCGAACCATGCCAGTCCTGTTCTCGTAGCCGATCGGAACACCGCGGTGCGGTATACGGGCATCCTATAGTTGGATGTCCAAGTATTGACCACTACACCCCACGATGTGATTCATCCCACGCCCATACGGCAGCGCCGGCTCCGTCGTGGCGATACCGGATCGACTATGGCTATGTGACCACTATCACCGTAGAATTAGTTTGACGTCCTAGTATCGGGCGCCAATGGACTCGCCGGAGGGGTTTCCGTGGCCGACAGCAGCGCGCTCTACACGCCCATCCATCCCGTTCGCTTCGTCACCTCCGCCGCCCTGTTCGACGGGCACGACGCGGCGATCAACATCATGCGCCGGATCCTGCAGAGCCAGGGCGCCGAAGTGATCCACCTCGGGCACAACCGCGCGGTCAGCGAGGTAGTCGACGCGGTGCTCACCGAGGACGCGCAAGGCGTGGCGGTCAGCTCCTACCAGGGCGGCCACGTCGAGTACTTCGAATACCTCGCGGACGCCTTGAAAAAGGCCGGCGCCGAGCACGTCCGGATCTTCGGCGGCGGTGGCGGCGTGATCGTCGCCGAGGAGATCGCGCGGCTGGCCGAAGCCGGAGTGACCATCTTCTCCCCGGAGGACGGGCAGCGGCTCGGCCTGCCGGGGATGATCAATCAGCTGATCCGCGACTGCGACGTCGATCCGGCGGCCGAGCCGCCCGCGCTGGACGCGATTCTCGCCGGTGAGCGAGCCGCTCTGGCCCGCGTCATCACCTGTCTACAAGGAAACACCCTGCCGCCGAGCGATCGGCAGCAGCTGGTCGAGGCAGCCGCGGCGCGCGGCGTGCCGGTGCTGGGCATCACCGGTACCGGCGGCTCCGGAAAGTCCTCGCTCACCGACGAATTGGTGCGTCGGCTGCGTTCGGACCAGCAGGACAAGCTTCGGGTCGCGATCCTCGCGGTGGACCCGACCAGGCGACGCGGCGGTGGCGCGCTGCTCGGCGACCGCATCCGCATGAACGCGCTCGACGGCGAACATATCTTCTTCCGCTCGCTGGCTACTCGCGGCGGACGGGAACTGCCGGACAACATCGATCTGATCGTCACCGCCTGCAAAGCGGCCGGGTACGACCTGGTCATCGTGGAAACGCCGGGCATCGGCCAGGGCGACGCGGCGGTGACCGATCACGTCGACGTGTCGCTGTACGTGATGACGCCCGAGTTCGGCGCAGCCTCCCAGCTGGAGAAGATCGACATGCTGGACTTCGCGGACGTGGTGGCGATCAACAAGTTCGAACGCCGCGGCGCCGAGGACGCGTTGCGCGACGTCGCCCGGCAGCTGATCCGCAATCGGGAGCAGTTCCAGGCGACGCCGGAAGATATGCCGGTCTTCGGCACCAGCGCCGCGACGTTCAACGACGACGGCGTGACGGCGCTCTACCAGCACCTGACCGGTTTGCTCGCCGAGCACGGTCTACCGCTGGAGCCCGGCGCGCTGCCGAAAGTGGGCGCCCGCGTGTCCACCCGCTTCGCGCAGATCATTCCCGCCGCACGGGTCCGCTACCTGGCCGAGATCGCCGAGACCGTGCGCGCCTACCACGCCGAGACCGCCGCGCAAGTCGTCGCGGCGCAACGTGTGCAACGCCTGGAACAGGTGGCCGCCGAGCTGCCCGACGACAGCGCAGTGGCGGACCTGGCCGAACGCGCACGCGCGGACCTCTCCCCGGCGAATGCCGCACTGCTGGCCGAATGGCCCGCGCTGTTCGAGTCCTATCAGGGCGAGGAGCAGGTGGTGCGCGTGCGCGACCGCGAGACGCACACCCGGCTACGCCGGGAAACGCTGTCCGGCAACTCGGTGCCGCGGGTCGCTCTGCCTCGCTACACCGATCACGGTGAGCTACTGCGCTTCCTGCGGGCCGAGCACCTGCCCGGCCGATTCCCTTTCACGGCCGGGGTGTTCGCGTTCAAACACGACACCGAGGACCCGGCGCGAATGTTCGCGGGCGAGGGCGACCCGTTCCGCACCAACCGCCGGTTCAAGGTACTGAGCGAGCATTCCGACGCGAAAAGATTGTCCACAGCGTTCGATTCGGTGACCCTGTATGGACACGACCCCGCCGAACGGCCCGACATCTACGGCAAGGTCGGCACGTCCGGCGTATCGATCGCCTCGCTCGAGGATATGAAGGTCCTCTACGACGGCTTCGAGCTGACCGCGCCGACCACGTCGGTGTCGATGACCATCAACGGACCAGCGCCGACCATCCTGGCGTACTTCCTCAACACGGCCATGGACCAGGCGCTGGATCGGTTCGCGGCCGAGCAGGGACGCCAACCGACCGACGCCGAGGCGGCCGACATCCGCGCCCGGGCACTGTCCACCGTGCGCGGCACGGTGCAGGCGGACATTCTCAAGGAGGACCAGGGGCAGAACACCTGCATTTTCTCCACCGAGTTCAGCCTGCGCATGATGGCCGACATCCAGGAGTGGTTCGTGCGCAACGGCGTCCGCAACTTCTATTCGGTGTCGATCTCCGGCTACCACATCGCCGAAGCGGGTGCGAACCCGATCAGCCAGCTGGCCTTCACCCTGGCCAACGGATTCACCTATGTGGAGGCGTATCTCGCACGCGGCATGCACATCGATGCCTTCGCGCCCAATCTGTCGTTCTTCTTCTCCAACGGGATGGACCCGGAGTACTCCGTCATCGGTCGGGTGGCCCGGCGCATCTGGGCCGTCGCCATGCGGGATCGCTACGGCGCTAACGAACGGTCGCAAAAGCTCAAGTACCACGTGCAGACTTCCGGCCGGTCGCTGCACGCGCAGGAGATGAATTTCAACGACATCCGCACCACCCTGCAGGCGCTGATCGCGATCTACGACAACTGCAACAGCCTGCACACCAACGCCTACGACGAGGCCGTGACCACCCCCACCGAGGAATCGGTGCGCCGCGCGCTGGCCATCCAGCTCATCATCAACCGCGAGTGGGGCGTCGCGATGAACGAGAACCCGCTGCAGGGCAGCTTTCTCGTCGACGAGCTCACCGACCTGGTCGAGGAGGCCGTGCTGACCGAGTTCGACCGGATCAGTGCACGCGGTGGCGTGCTCGGGGCCATGGAGACCGGCTACCAGCGCGGCAAGATCCAGGACGAATCGATGCGCTACGAGCAGCGCAAACACGACGGTTCACTGCCGATCATCGGGGTGAACACCTTCCGCAACTCGCACGGCGAACCGCAACGGGTCCTCGAGCTCGCCCGGGGCACCGAGGCGGAGAAGCAGTCCCAGCTGCGACGTGTCCGCGAGTTCCAGCAGCGCCACCGCGACGACGCCCACACCGCGCTCGCCCGCCTGGAGGCAGTCGCCCGCACCGACGACAACATCTTCGCGGTGTTGATGGACGCCGCCCGTGTGTGCACACTGCAACAGATCACCGACACCTTCTTCCGCGTGGGCGGGCAGTACCGCCGCAACGTGTGAGGAGCGGAAGGCGCCGAGTCATCAGACGATTCGCACCTCCGGGATGGTTTCCATGAGCGCAGCCCAGTCCGGGTACTTCGCGGGCTTCACCGCGTTCAGCGCCATGATCTTCTCGCGTAGCTCGGATCGGGCTGATCGGAGACGTCGGGGCCGATCACGATCTTCGCTATGTACGGGATGATCCGCGGATCGCCTTCCAAGTGGACCGGATCGTGCATGTAGCGCTCCAGCGCGTCGAGATCTTCGCTGCCATGCAGTGCCTGGGTCAGGCCTTCGGACGCGTCGCCCAGATTCTGGCCGACTGTCGAGAACGACACCGACTCCACCGAAGCGGTACGCCGCATCATCGCGAGGACCTCGGCTTTCTGCTCTCGGTGGTCTCGGGGCGGAAACCGAAGCGCAGTAGGTAACGCCTGCGTGATCGGGCGGACCAGACCATCGCACCACCGGCGTTGGTCGTGGCCGGCAGACCGGCGGATTCGCCTGTCTTGGCGTCCTTTTCGCCTTCGCCGAGATAGATCGTGAGGCCCTCGGCGATGGCTGCGAGGAGCTGCGTCGAGCTTGGTCACCCACGCGCGAACGCCCGCGCCGCCGTCCTCACCAAGGACCCAGTCGCAGGGGCTCCAGAACCACTCGCACGGCTCGGCCGCGACGCCCTGCGGGTCGAATACATGAGTTTTGCGGCCGTCGGTCGAACGCGCGGCGCGGGTCGCGTCGACCACATCGCGCTTACGACGGCGGACACCCTGCCAGGCCGCCGAGCAACCCCAGTTGGGTGTGGTGCCGTGAGGACCTGGTCGACTTCCTCGCGGGTCACACCCCGCAAATGCGATTCTGCCCAGTGAGGCAGCCAGTAGGGCATGGTGGGGCACCATACGCCCAGCCCCCGACAGGTCGCGATGTTCGGAAGCCGAAACGCGATCGAGGCGTAGAATACTCGAACATCCGTACTATTCCCGACCGCCGATAAGGACGTTACCGGCGGTCAGGCCCCGGCGTCCGGCCGGTTTTGATGAGGCTCAGTTAGCCCACCTGACGAAGAAGTCACAGGTCAGTACTATCGACGGGTTTCAGAAAGTGTAATACACTTTTATCGTGCGGATCACCATCCTGAAGTGCGCCAAACGGCACGGTGTCATGGAAGACGAGATCCGAGCCGCGCTGTCGTATCCAGTGCTCCGCATGCGGATAGCACCACGCCAGGACGGTACTGACCCATACCTTTTCATCGGAAGCTATGACGAGAATGAGCCACTACTGGAGGTCATCGCAGACCTCGTCGAATCGGACGAGTGGGTAGCGTTCCACGCCATGATGCTGCGGGCATCAACGATTCAGAACCTTGGGCTCGAGCTTGTAGTGGACGACCTCGATCTCGACAACATCGCCCGACAACGACCGGAGAGGAGAGATGACCTATGAGCAGGAAGAAGGAAACGCCGAAGCGGCTGACGGCCGCCGAATACGAGCGCATGTCCGATGACTACGCTGCGCACCCTGTTCGGGAGACAGAAGTCGTTGGGCCTGTAGAGGTCGGCATCACCGTCCTCCGCAAGGGCCGGCCAGCCGGTATTCGCAAGGGGAAAACACCGGGGCACTCGGTACGGCTGCCAGACAGCTTGCGAGAGCGTCTGGCCGTTCAAGCCGAGCGCGAGGATGCTTCTCAAAGCGAGGTCATTCGACGTGCCGTCTCGGAGTATCTGGACCGTCACGCCGTCTGAGAGGCAGCGCATACTCACGTGCGGCACCGATTCCGCCCGCCTGGTCTGAGCCGTCCAATGGTTCAGGCCGCGCGCAGGTAGGTGTAGGGGGT